>NZ_JAAGPO010000093.1:0-39130 GCF_017104825.1 Burkholderia sp. Ac-20345
CCGCCGGCGACGACTTCGACACCGCGCGCGGCATCGCTCGCGGCCAGCACGTCGAGGCGCGTCTGCGTATTCAGTTCCACCGTCACGCGCGACGACAGCGCGACGCTGCGCTGCTCGCCGGTGCCCGTGTGGTAATCGGCCGCGAGATCGCCGAGCGACGGCCACAGCTGCATCGGCGGGCGCAACGCGAGCCACGATCCGCCCGCCGCCACCGCGAAGCCGATGAACGCGCGCCGCCCGGTGCGCATCGTGCGCTCGCGCTTTGCAACGTTTGCCCAGGCAGCGGCCGCGCGTTCCTCGTGTGAGAGTTCGGTCGCCGCCGTGCGCAGCGCGCTCCAGGTATCGCGCAGCAGATCGGCGGCTTGCGGACGATCGGCGCACCAGCGCTCGAACGCATCGGCTTCGGCCTGGCTCGCGTCTCCCGAGCGCAGACGCAGCAGCCACGCACTCGCTTCGTCGAGTTCGTCGTGAGCAGGTTCGGCCTGGGCTTTCGTCATCGTCCTGATGCTCAAAATTTACGCGGGCCGCCTCGCGTGCCCGTGTACGGATCACCGTCTTCCTGCATGCGCTGCAGGCAGTACTTCATTGCCGCGCTCAGCTCGCTTTCGACGAGCCGCAGCGAAATGCCGAAATGCTCGGCGATCTCGCGATTCAGCAGGCCGTCCACGCGGGCGGCCAGCAGGATCGCGCGGCGCCGCGGCGGCAGGCCGCGCAGCACGTCCTTCAGTGTCTCGACCTTGCGGCGCGCCGCGACGATGCGCTCGGGATCGGCCAGTTCGTCGGGCATCTCGAGCAGCGTCTCGACATCGTCGTCGTGCAGATGCCGGCGCTCGCGCCGATGCTGGTCGATCGCGACATTGTTCGCCATCCCGAGTATATAGGCGTCCGCGTTCGTCACCTGGGTGGAGACGTTCGCGTTCTCGAGGCGCAGCCAGGTTTCGTGCAACGCGTCGGCGGCGCCGTCCTTCGATCCGGTCACGCGCTCGAGGCGCCTGACGAGGTACGCGTAGCGCGTCGCCAGCAGCTTCCTGAGCCCGGTGCGGTTGCTGTCGGTCATCGCGGCCTAGCCCCGGACGGCCGGCTGCGGCGCCGGACAGCGGAAATGCACGCCGTTGCCGGCCGGCCGCAGCAGGATCGTGACCGGCTGCGGCAAGTCCGCCGGCGGCGCGTCGTCCAGCTTCAATGCGCGCAGCGCGCGCATCACCGCCGCGTCGCGGGCGGCCGAACCGCTCGATGCCACCATGTTGACCGCCACCACCGCCCCCCTGTTGTCGATGCGCACCTGCGCGACGAGTCGATAGCTGCCCGGCACGGCTCCCGGCTGCGCGCAGAGCACATCGATCAGATGCGCCTGCAGCAGGCCCGCGAACGCGCGCCGATCGCCGGAATCGCCGATCCCGTCGATCGGCAAGGCCGCATCCGCCGGCGTGTCGGCCGTCGCGGGCACCTGCTCGGCGCCCGGCTGCGCGACGATGATCGCTTCGTCCGGGCGCGAGAATTCCGCACGCAACCCCGTTCCGGCCAGCATCCGCTCGAGCGCGTCGCGCGGCGTGAATTCACCCTGGACCGGCGCACTCGTGCGCCCGTCGAGCAGCGGCGCCGGCGCCAGCACGATCAGCTCGGTGAGCCGCGCGAAGTCCTGCAAGGTCTTCGCGAGCGGCTGCGCGGGCAGATCGAAACGCACCGTGCTGCCCGGCTGGCGGACGATGGAACCGGTCTCCTGCGCATGTATGCCGTGCATGCACGGCACGACGAACGCCAGCCACGCAACGAGCGCCAGGACACCAGACGGCGCCCGTGAACGAGTCATGAATCCCTGGACGGAAGTGGAGTTGCACGTTGCCGGCGAAACGCGCCCCCCCGTGAGCGGTTCCGCAGCAAACGAACGTCAGATTGTGAGCGGGCACTATGACAGTCAGGTGAAGCGTGCAGCAATGCGATTCAATACTTTCGCTACGTTCATTCGGTTCGCATTCAACGGGCCGTTTGCGGTTGCAGCAACGCCGAAACCGTCGTCACGCCGGGCTTGCCGTCGGCGCTCGCGTGCGCGCTCACGACCCGCACGTGGTGCGTGTGGCGCATGCGGTCGAGCCAGTCCATCCATGCGGCGAACGAGATGCCCTTCGCGTCCACCTGGATGCCTTCGCCGAGCACCGCGACCTGCGCCTTCGCGATGCCGGCCTGCGCGAGCGACGCAGCGAGTGCGTCCCGCAGCGCGGCACCGGCCGGCGGCCGGATCGCGGCGGCTGCGCGCAGGCGCCGTGCTTCCGCGAGTTGCCCGCCGGCTTCGGCTACCTGTTGCTGCAATGCGGGCAGGTTGGCCGCAATGCGTGCGCGGCCCGTGTACGCGGGGTCCCACATCACGTTGTAGATCAGCGCCGCGGACAACACGGCGCCGCCAGCAGCCAGCAGCGCGCGCTCGCGCGGCGAACGGCCGTCGAGCCACTGCGTCAGCGCGGCGCGGGCCGCGTGGAGCCGAGCATCCACTTCGCATCCTCCTCGTTGGCCGTCACGCCCTGTGCCTGAAGGCGCTGGCGGAATCCGTCGCCGTCGACGGCGGTGCCGGGACGGAAGGCGACCGCCAGCGACCCGTCGCGATAGTCGAGGGTCGCGATCGCATCGGACGGGATCGGGCCCAGCGCACGCGACAGCGACGCCGACAGCACCAGGTAATCGCTTGCATGCAACTCGCCGGCAGCCGCGCGCAGGCGTTCGAGCCCGGTTCGCATTTGCAGCGGCGGGTCGAGCAGGACCTTCGTTTCAGGGAGCGCGGCTTTCACGCGGGCCGTCAGTTCTGCATTCAACGCATCCTGGCGGTGGCGTAGCTGGAACCACTGCACGTTGATCGTCGTGATCGCGACGATGGCTGAAACGATCGCCAGGCCGGCAGGTATGCGCCAGCGACGCCATCCTCCGCTATCGGTGCGCGAGGTGCTGCGGGCGAATTCGAACTGGCAGAGGTCGAACTTGCAGTCGAGCGCACCACGCGCGAGTGTGTCCCACCGCAGCGTGCGTGCGGCCAACGGGAATGCGGAAGGCCCGGACATGCGTGCGCGGAGATCCGATGCAACTGTGGAGCCGCCTTCGACATCGTCGCGCCCCTCGACAACCAGCGCGTGTACCCGCACGGAATCGTGTTTCGACAACTCGGCAATCG
This sequence comes from Burkholderia sp. Ac-20345, assembly GCF_017104825.1. Lineage (NCBI taxonomy): Bacteria > Pseudomonadati > Pseudomonadota > Betaproteobacteria > Burkholderiales > Burkholderiaceae > Burkholderia > Burkholderia sp. Ac-20345. Next base: position 3,158 of record NZ_JAAGPO010000093.1, read on the forward strand.
TCGCATCCAGCGCCGACGCACGCGTTTCAAAGCCAAACCCCGACGATCCGCGCTTGACGGCCAGTTCGAGTCGGAGCGGGTTGCCACGCGCATTGGTATCGGCATCGGCATCCGCTTCGCTCGATGCGGGTGGACATATGATCAGCACCTCGGTTTCACAACGTCCGGTATCCCCTTCGCTCAATGCGGGCGGACTGGCGATCAGCACATCGGCCTCGCTGCGCATGAGCACTGTCGCTTCGCCGTCCTCGTCGCCGTTCGGTAATGGACACGTTCGCGATGTGGGTGACCTCGCGGACTCGGGCAGCACGTTGTCCTGCTCGCCGCCATCCGCTGGCTCACCGTACACCGTCGTCGTCATGCAATGAATCAACGGCACCGCGCGCACGCGCCGATGGCCGACCTCGTTGAACCAGCGGATCACTTCGCCGAACCGCTCACGAGCGACGACCGCCACGGGCCGCGTTGCATTGCCGTTTGCAGTCGGGCCGACGGCGACATGACTCTGCTGCGCATCGCCGATCAGATACTCTTCGACCGCATGCGGCAGCACGCGGCGCAGCTTCGTGCCCTTCACGGGCGGCAGGTTCACGTCGACGAGCAGCGTATCGCGTGCAGCGAGTACGAGCACGGTCGATGCTGCCTTCGGCCACGCTTCGCGGCACGTGCGCCCCGCCCGCACGAATTGCCCACGCCGGTCGAACAGCGCGTACGGCATCTCGATAGCTTCCCACCCCGCCGCATCGAACGTGCCGATCGACGGCAACAGCACGATCAGGCTCGACATCGTGTCTCCCGGACGCGCCGTGCGCCGCTCATGGCCGGCGCACGACGAAGTTGCCGATACCTGTGCCGACGACGGCCATCCGCACATCGCCGGACCACAGCGTGATCGTCACCGGCACGTCGATGCTTTCGCTGCCGAGCACGATACGCGATGGCGTTTCACCACCGCCGGTGTAACGCACCGATACGCCCGTCACCTCCGCGCCCCAGCGGCGCGCGCGATACATGTCGTCCGTCATCGGCGCCCACGCGCCGCTTTCCGTGCGCTGCACGAAGCGATAGCCGCCGCCCACCGCTTGCCACGCGATCGGCATCGAGCGCACCTGCGCTTCGTCGCCGGCGGATTCGAGCAGGTTCGCGAGCCGCTGCGCTTCCTCGGCGAGATCCGTGCGGCGATTGCGCGACGGCGCGAGCGTCACGACCGCGACCAGCAGCCCGACGATCACGAGCACGACGAGCATCTCCAGCAGCGTGAAGCCTGCCGCACGGCGTGACGCGAGCGGACGCCGTTGCTTGACGCGTGCGAGCGTCATGCCGTTACTGCCACGAGCCGATGTCCGCATCGTTGCCCTCGCCGCCTGGTTTGCCGTCCGCTCCGTAACTAAACACGTCGATCGCGCCGTGCGCGCCCGGGTTCAGGTATTGATACGCGTTGCCCCACGGATCCTTGGGCAAGCGCTCCAGATAACCGCCGTCCTTCCAGTTGTTCGGCACCGGATCGTTAGTCGGCTTCTGGACCAGCGCGGTAAGCCCCTGCTCCTGCGACGGATAGCGCCCGTTGTCGAGTCGATACAGGTTCAGCGACTGCATCATCGTGCCGATGTCCTGCTTCGCGGCGATGCGCCGCGCCTCGTCGGGACGGCTCATGATCTTCGGCACGATCAGCGCCGCGAGAATCCCGAGGATCGCGACGACCACCATGATCTCGATCAACGTGAAGCCGCGTTGCATGCGACGACGCGCACTGTCATGCGGCCGGCCGGCTTGCAACGTTCGGACTTCTTCGTGGCGCGTCATCATGCATTCACCCTTGCGTCAAAGAATGGAAACCGTTCACTGTTCATCGAACTCATCGAACCCAATCGCTGCCATGAAACCGCTCGCCCTGCTTCGCACCATTCCGTCCCGCATCGATCCGTTAGCGCTCGTCGCAACGATTACAGCCGGCGCGGTGCTCGTTGCCGTTTCACTGTGGGCCGCGCGCGCACTGAACGCGCCCGATGCGCCGCCCCCTGCCCAACCCGCACCGCCCGCACCGTTCGACGTCACGGCCAGCGCGCAACTATTCGGCGCCAAACCCGACGACAACCGCAATACGATCCAGTTGCTCGGCGTGCTCGCATTCGACGCGCGCCGAGCGGCCGCGATCGTCAGCATCGGCGGCGAAGCGGCGCGCGTCGTGCGGATCGGTGCGGCGATCGGCGACGCCGCGAAGCTCGCTGAAGTGCGCGCACGCTCGATCGTCGTCGACCGCAACGGCCTGCAACGCGAGATCGCGCTGCCCGCCGTGCAGAAGGCCAACGCGTTCGTGCGCTGAGCAGCCGCGCATCACTGCACCATGTTGTTCAGCTCGATGATCGGCATCATCACCGCCAGCACGATCACGAGCACCACACCGCCCATCGCGAGGATCAGCAACGGTTCGAGCAGGCTCGTCAGGAACATCGTGCGGCGCTCCAGTTCGCGCGATTCGCCTTCGGACGCGCGATCGAGCATCGTCGTCACGTCGCCAGTCGCCTCGCCCGAGCGGATCAGGTGCACGAGCACCGGCGGAAAAGTTTTCGTATGGGCCAGCGCGCGCGACAGCGCCGAGCCTTCGCGCACACGCACGATCGCATCGTCGACGTTCGCGCTCATCGCGCGGTTCGACAGCGTCTCGCCGGCCGCCTGCAACGCGCGCAGGATCGGCACGCCGGCCGCGGTCAGGATGCCGAGCGTGCTCGCGAAACGCACCGTGTTGTAGCCGCGCACGAGCTTGCCGGCGAGCGGCGCGGACAGCAGCCAGTGGTCGAACTTCAGCCGCGGCCCGTCCTGCGACAGCACCTTGCGGATCGCGAAGACGATCGCAATCGTTGCGAGCAGCGACGCCCACCACCAGTGCCGCACGAAATCGGACAACGCCATCATCACGACCGTCAGCGTCGGCAACTGCTGCTTCGTGCTGGTGAACACGTTGGCCACCTGCGGCACCACGTAGCTCAGCAGGAACGTGACGATGCCGAACGCGATCAGCGTGACGATGCCCGGATACGTGAACGCGAGCAGGATCTTCTGCTTCAACGCATTGCTTTGCTCGATGTAGTCCGCGAGACGCGACAGCACGATGCCGAGCTTGCCGGTGTGCTCGCCGGCGGCAACGAGTGCACGGTAGATCTCGGGAAAATCGCGCGGGTGCTGGCTCAATGCATTCGCGAACGAATGGCCGCCGACGACTTCCGCACGGATCGACGCCATCAGTTCGCGCACGTATTCGCGCTCGGCCTGCTCGCTCAGCACCGACAGCGATTCGTCGAGCGGCAGCCCCGCGACCAGCAGGCTCGCGAGCTGGCGCGTGATGATCGCCTGCTCGCGCTGCGACAGCTTGCGGCCGAGCGACAGGCGCTGATGACGTTCGCCGTGCAGGCGTTGCGCGGCGAGTTCGACCACGAGCGGCGTAAGACCCTGCGTGCGCAGATGGCTACGGCCCGCGCGCGCGCTGTCGGCTTCGAGCACGCCTTTCAGCGTGCGGCCGGTGGGATCGATCGCTTCGTAACGAAATGCCGACATGTCTGTGCCCTCGTGTCACGTGTGCGACTTTTCTCGACGACGTCGTGCAACGAGTCGGACAGAGTCGCCGGGGAAGACTACGGAGTGAACCGGCGCAGATTTGTGACGGATGTTGGGCTACCTTTTTGGGTTTGGCGGGCTTTATTACTTTTGGTCGTTGTTCTTATATTGGATAAACGATTTCATTCGGATCGGCGACACCAATTATTCAATCATTAACGATAAAACTCACACGATCTGATTTTTTAAATTACCCCATTCAATAAATTTCATAAATATCTCAACCGCATGTCGTATTCGTCTATGGAAGAAATGTTCCGTAGCATCCGCCACGAAACTGACTTGATGTTGCGATAGCGCTGACGTGTGCGCCAACACGCCTGCAGCGCATGCCTGTCGCCACGGTACGCCATCACGTTCCCAACATCTGGGAATCGGTCATCCCGCGAATCGATCCTGATTTATCGCCATCCAATCCGGATAACGCATTGGCAAACTCGCCAAAAATGTTACGTACCATTCGTTATTAAAAATTCACACGCGTCATACGGATTTCCCCCTACATTTACCCGGCGGTCTACACGGCAATTCAACCGCATCAGCAGGCTTCCCGTTTATCTTCGTCCAAGGAAATTTCTCATGAAATCCAGCAAGCGCAAGATCTGTCAAGTCCTCGCTCTCGTCGTTTCGGGCATGGGCGCATCCCTCGCGATGGCCGCAGGCCCGCTGATTCAAGGTGGTGGTTCGTCGCTCGTCGCGCCGACGATCGGCTCGGTCAGCAACGCCAACAGCGAAATCGGCCTGTTCGGCACGTCCGAAGGCACGTTCACGTACTACTCGGTCGGCTCGGGCGCCGGCCAGAACGCGTTCCTGAACAACCAGCCGACGTTCTTCGGCGCGGGTGTCACGGGCACGGTTCACTTCGCCAACAGCGATGCCGCGCTGACGACGGCTCAAGTCACGGCGTACAACAACACGGGCCTCGGCACCACGAACGGCCCGCTGATCCAGATCCCGTACATCGTGACGGCTATTACGGTTCCGGTCGTCAACGCACCGGCCGTGACGAGCTCGGTCACGCCGCAAACGACGCCGGGCCAGGCGCACAGCATTGCGCTGAACGACAATGACCTGTGCGGCATCTTCTCGGGCAAACTCACCGACTGGAACGTGGTGATCAATCCGGAAACTGGCTCGGCCTACTCGACGACCAGCAAGCCGATCAAGGTCGTGTATCGTTCGGATAGCAGCGGCACCTCCGAACTGCTGACGCGCCATCTGGCTGCCGTTTGTACGACGGCCAATACGAAGGCTGGCGTGACGTTCATCGATTCGCTGACGTTCGCGAACGCGACTGCCTTCCCGACCGGCGTACCGTCGAACTTCATCGGCGCTTCAGGCAGCGGCGGCGTCCGCGGTTCGCTCACGTCGCTGTCGTCGGCCGGCACGGCCGCGGTCGCGTACCTGAGCCCGGACTACACGAACACGTTCCTTGCGTCGCAAAGCTCGGTCGTGACGTCGTCGGGCGCACTGCAACTGCCGATCGCCAGCCTGTACAACACGACAGCCAACGCCTACTACGCACCGACGTATGCGAACGCGACGACGGCGATCGGTACGATTGCCGCCCCGGCTGGCAACGATGCTGCCGATCCGACCAAGTGGGTTCCGGTTTCGGGTACGGCTTACACGGCCTTGGCCAACCCGGCATCCGGTTATCCGGTCTCGGGCACGAGCCAGATCATCCTGAGCCAGTGCTACTCCAACGCCGCAGCTGGTACGGCTGTTCATGACTTCCTGAACAACCACTACACGAACGCCAGCTACGCGTCGGTCGTCCATGGCAACGGCTTCGACACCGTGCCGTCGGGATTCCAGACCGCGATTTCGTCGAACTTCCTGAGCAACTCGAGCGGCAACTTCCTCGACATCAACGATTCGGGCGTGTGCGGTGGGAGCGGCTTTGCCGGCCGGTAAGCTGAATCGCTTCTGAATCAAAGTCCTGATGAACCGCCTCGAGTGATCGAGGCGGTTTTTTTGTTTCAACACGCCGACCATGCACGACACCTTCACGCTGGGACCTGACGTACGTCACGCCCCGAAGGTTGCGCGAACATCCGTCGGCATCGTGAAAACCCTCTATGAATTCCATTCAACGAAAAATCTGTCAGGCTCTGACTCTCGTCGTTTCGGGTATGAGCGCAGAACACGCCTTCGCTGCGGGCCCGATCATTCAGGGCGGTGGTTCGTCGCTCGTCGCGCCATTGCTCGGCAGCACCGCGAACGCAGCGAGTGAAATCGGCCTGTTCGGCACGTCCGAAGGCACGTTCACGTACTACTCGGTCGGCTCGGGCGCCGGCCAGATCGCGTTCCTGAACAACCTGCCGACGTTCTTCGGCGCGGGTGTCACGGGCACAGTTCACTTCGCGAATAGCGACGCCGCACTCACGACTGCTCAGGTCACTGCATACAACAACACGGGACGCGGCACCACCGACGGCCCGCTGATCCAGATCCCGTACGTCGTGACGGCCATCACGGTGCCGGTCGTCAACGGCCCGGCCGTGACGAGCTCCGTCACCCCGCAAACGACGCCGGGGCAGGCGCACAGCATTGCGCTGAACGACAATGATCTGTGCGGCATCTTCTCGGGGAAGCTGACCAACTGGAATCAAGTGATCAATCCGGAAATGGGCATGGCCTACACGACGTCCAGCATACCAATCACGGTCGTGTATCGCCGGGACGGCAGCGGCACGACCGAACTGCTGACCCGCCACCTGTCTGCCGTCTGCACGACGGAAAACACGAAGACCGGTGTCACGTTTGTCGATTCTCTGACATTCGCAAATATGACAGCCTTCCCCGCAGGCGTGCCATCCAACTTCATCGCAGCGTCAGGCGATGGTGGTATTCGAACGTCACTTGCATCGCTGTGGTCGATGGGCGCGGCGGCCGTCGCATATCTGAGCCCGGCCTATGCAAATACGTATTTGGCACCATCGAGTTCGATCGTAACGTCGTCCGGTGTCTTGCAGCTTCCGATCGCCAGCCTGTACAACTCGTCGATCAGTGCGTACTACGCACCGACGTACGCAAACGCGACGACGGCGATCGGTACGATAGCCCCCCCGTCGAACTATTCTGCTGGCGATCCGACCCAGTGGGTTCCGGTTTCCGGTTCGGCTTATGCTGCTCTCGCCAACCCCGCTGACGGTTATCCGGTCTCCGGAACGAGCCAGATCATCCTGAGCCAGTGCTACGCCAGCGCGGCAGTGACGTTGGCAGTTCACGACTTCCTGAACTACCACTACACAAACGCCAGCTATGCATCGGTCATCCGTGGCAATGGTTTCGACATAGTGCCGTCGAGCCTTCGAACCGCCATCTCTGCGAACTTCCTAAGCAACTCGAGCACCAACTTCCTCGATATCGGCAACCCTGACGTTTGCGGTCCAACCGCATTTCCCGGCCGTTAGAAAGCGCTGCCAGTCAAACGAAATCCGATAAACCACCGGGACGATCAGGTGGTTTATCGTTCTCCATTGCTGACAAGCACCGTCTACACTCTATGTCTTCGTCCTTCAACATTCCTTCCAATTCCGCTCAGAACCTGTTCAGCTTCCCCAACTCCTCTTTGCTGAGCAACGTCTTCTGAGTCGGCCCCGCCGCCCCGAACCCCAACAACGAAACCGAATTCGACGAGTCGTAGCCAACCTGTTCCGACCTGCGCCGCTTCGATCCGCCATCCGGGCCGTTATCGCCGAAGCCCTCGACCTGCACGCTAATCGTCCAGCGACGCGGCGCCACGCCTGATGCGTTGTTCTTCGCGATGTCCTGCGCGACCTGGCTCGCCGCCGATGCCGCCGAGCTTGCCGCCGTTAATGCACCCGTGTTCACCGCCTGTACGAGCGGAATCCCGGTCGCCTTGCCCGTCACCTGGATGTTGTCCGCGTTCACCACACGCAAAGCCGCGACGTTCAGGTTGCCCGCACGAATGCCGGCGTCGCCTGCATCGACGGTCCCGCGCGGCGCGATCAGGTTCACCGTGCCTTTCGGCGCGCCCGGTATGCTCTGCAGCGTCGCGATACCCGCACCCGTCACCTGCCCACGCGAATCGACCGTGCAGTAATGGTTCGCATCGCATACATACTGCGGCGCCGGCGTGTCTGCCGACGTCTTCGCACCCTTGCCTGCGTTGATGTCCCCGTTCGAACTCCAGATCGTCATGTCGCCGCCTTGCTCGGTGAAGATCCGGCTCTGCGCGAGCAGCACGCTCTGGTCCGTGAAGATGTCGACGTTCCCCTTCTCGAGCGTCAGGATCCCCATCGTGCCGGGGCCCGCAACCACTTTCCCGGTGCTGTCGACGATCTGCGGCGGCGCCGTCGTGCTGCCGACGAGCGCCTGTCCGCCCGGCCCGAGGATCGTCACGTCGCCGCCCTGCTGGGTCTGGATCGTCGTGCTCCGGATGTCCAGATTGCCGGTACTGACCTGCTTGTTCGCACCATTCGACCCACCGCCCAGGTTGTTCGCCGTATAGCCGAACGAAGCCGGGAACAGCGTGTTGATCGCCTGATAGCCTCTCGCATACTGGCCGCTGTACGGACTCGACGGATCGTTGAAGTCCGCGCCCACTTGCGCGAGCACGCCGAACAGCACCTTCTCCGCGAAGAGCTGCTGTACGTACGACGGCAACGCCTGGAATTGCTTCCACGCTTCGTCGGTCGTCAACCTGCCAACCTTCACCTGCGCCGCATCCTTGTCTGCCTGCAGGCCCGTATCGACGCCAAGCCCCGCGTCGTACTGCTCCATGAATGCAATCAGTGCGGGCGTTGCGCTCGGGACGCCTGCAACCGAACTGCCCGGTGCGATATAGGTCGAGACGAACCCAGGCAGATCGACGCCGGGACCCACGCCGAACAGGACGTTGACGTTCGCGCTCTCGTGCGGCAGGTTCGGATTGTTCGCGTTTCCGACTGCATCGATACCCGTGAACGGAGCCGTGATGCTGCCTGTTTGCACATTCCTGTTGTACAGCTCGCCCTGACTCGTCAACGGGCCGATATTTCGTCCGGCCTGTACGTCGAACCAACCGGGGCCGCCAACTGCCAACACGGGTACCGCGCCACCTCCGGTGTTCGGAATCGGCGTATCGTAAATGTCCCGGCCGGCCACGATACGCGTCACGTCGGAACTGCGCAGATTCTGCCCCCAGAACGCCAGGTTTACGATGTCCTGGCCCGCCTGCAGAAGCGCCGGCTTGTCGATCGAAAGCGTGACGAGATTCTGGTAAAAGCCGTCACCGCTAGCAGATGTATCGATCCCGCCGTTGACGATGCTTCCGTTCAGACTATAGAGCCGCGCAGGCAGCGTATCATCGCCGTGAAGCGCCCCGGTCGCATGGGCGGCAATCGTCACGTTCGTCAACGCAGGAATACTGACATTCACCTGTGGGTTCGTCGGGGAAGGCATCCGAGAAGGATCGGCATCGGACATGCCGAATGTATTGGGCAATGCGACATTTGTCTGCTTGGCCGCCACATTGGAAAGGTACACGGACTGGTCTGCAACCAGATTCAACTGGCCGACGGCAGACGGATAAAGCACGCCACCCGAATCAATACTGATCCCGCCGCCGAATGCGGTCAGATTGACGTTCGCTGGCAGTATTCCATTCGCTCCCGTCAACAAACCACCTAGCGCGCCAAGGCGGACGTCTCCGGTTGTGGATAGAACATTCACCGCGGAGGTCGGCGAGTAAGCCTGATTGTCAGGATACTGCCCGTAATAATCCAGACGGACAGTGCGGGTAGGCTGATCACCGGGCGGCGCGAAGGTGCTCGCATAAGACGGATTCAATACTTGGCCAATGTCCACGCCTTGTCGCGCCGTGACATCGAATATGCCATCCTGCGTCGCGAGCACAGTAGAGACGGCAATCGAACCCACCCCGGTTTGTGGAGATGACACGACGATATCCGACCCGATGCGTCCGCCAGCCGAAATCGTCCCCTGTCCCTTCGCGACGAAGTAGTCACCGCTAAGAATGTCGCCACCGGCTCGCACCGTCAGATTTCCGCCGCCTACGGTGACAGGCTTGCCGCTTCCGTTCAGGTACCACGTGGTCGGCAACGACACGGCCAGATCCGAAATATTGCCACCGGCGCTGATCGATACATTACCGCCAACGCTCATTACACCTTGGTCAAACGCACCGAAGTCGATCGAGGTCCGCGTCAACGGAGCAAGGACGATCTGGCCATTGGAAGTGGTTCCTGCCGTGACTTCCATCCATTGCCACCAGTACTGGCCGATGCTGTTGCCGGCTCCCCCCGTTACCGCCCCGGCAGTATCAATCACGTTCTGCATGCCCGTGATGTCGCCCTGGGCGTGAATCGTGATGTCGCCGGCCGAATCGGGATTCACCGCCGGCGTGACCAGAACGTCCTGCGTGCCGCTCGCTCCGCGTGCGATAGCGATCGCGGCACCAACCGGCGGTGCCCCTGCAGCGGGTGCGCCGGCCGTATAGATCACACCGGGAATGGTCAAGGTTGACGAATCGGCCGTCCTCGACGTGTCGAACAAGGACACTTCGTTACCGGCCGCCACGTCGATCGATCCCGTGCCGGTGCGGATCGTTACCGGCTCGACGAGTGTCAATCCGTTCCTGTCGACATAGCTGGTATGTCCGCTCAGAATCACATTGCCGGTACCGGCGGAGGTCGCCCCTGCATTCGCTAGCGTCGAAACCGGTTGCAATGCGAGCGGGTTCGCACTCTGCACATCGGCACCCGACACGATCCGGTATGACGAGCTACCACCGCCAAGCAAGGTCGCGAAAGCTATCGGCATCGGGTTGTTTGGCGTCGGCACGTTGGCTGCCGCGTTACCGGGCAACGCACCGATGTTGATGATGCCTGTGTCTGGAACCGATGCGGGTGCGATCGGTGCATAGAACATGTTGTAGGCATTTCTAGGTGGGAGAAGACTAGACCATCGACTATTGAAATAGTCCGAGTACGCCAGCATGTAATTCGAATAGTCTGCCAAGTACGCAGCTTGGGCAGAACCAATCGAATTGCGTTGCAACCCGACCGGAGGCGTGGGCGCAGCGGGCGTCCCGAATCGGGTTACCGTCGGGCGAGCGTACCCAAACAGATACGACGTCGGGCTCTTGGATCCTGTCAGGTCCGGCCCCCAATAGGCAGTCAGATAATCCGAATAAGTGGCGAAATCAGCCAGCACCGGCGCCGGCGTCGTCGATGGCCTGATCGGCAGGATGTGCCCAATGTAATTCGATGCCGTGTCCGGCGACGTCCAAGCTTCGATATCCTTTTGCCAAGCTCCGGTATATGACAAATACGCAGAGTAATAGCCGGCCGTCTGTCCCGTTAGCGGCGAAGCGAGCGTCGCATTCGGATCTAGCGACGCCAGGCTCGCCGTAGCGCCAGTCGTAAAAGTCACCGTCACCTGCGTCGGATCGTCGATCGACACGAGTTGATCGAACTTCTGCTTCGCGTCCGTATAGGTCCCCGTCGCCGTAACCGGCCCCGATCCACCGAGAATCGACGCCACCTGGCTCTGATAGAACCCGTCCGAAATGCTTGCGTATGCATCGAAGTTGTTCGCCGCACGGAACGTCAGCGTCGGCGCGATCGTCGATTGATAGCGGAAATCGGGCGTGATGCTTCCGCTGTTGTTCGGCGCGCCAGCACCAAGGTTCCAGTTCGACAACACCGAAATGTTACCGCCGTTGACCGTGTTGCCCGGATTGTCGAGCTCGATGCCCGGCACGATGCTGAAGTGCTGCAACGTGGTGCCGGCGAACTGGCTGGCAACACCATCCGGCCCATGCTGAACAAACGCCATCAGCGTACCCGGTGACGTTCCCGTGCCGTTCGCGCGATATCCATAGAAGGCCACATGATCGGCGTTCGCGGTCCCCGGCGCGAAATACGCGCCCGTCAGGCCCGTAAAGCTGCTCCCGGAAATCCCGTTTCGCAACTGGTCTTCGGTCACCGCAATCGACTGGCCAGTCGAGATATTGGTCAGCGTGCCGCCTCCCGTCCCGCCCGGTGCATAGGTGTACGTTACCGGCTTGCTGCCCGGCACCGTGAAAGTGCCCGCAAGCAGGTGACCGCTACCGTCGTACCAGCCTGCCGGATCGATGAGGCCGTCGAAATGCTGCGAACCCGTTGTCGCATCCGCCGCGCTCCACGTTGCGTACGCTTCGACGGTCGTCTTGCGTGAGCCATGCACGCCGGCCCCGTCGAGCACGACATTGACCGTGCCGTCGCGCAGCAATGGTGCACGGAAGTTGACCGTGCCGTCGAGCGTACCGCCAGGCGTACCGCCGGACACATCGATCGATGCGTTCGCGCCGACCCATATCAGCCCGGACTGGGCGGCAGACACGTTCTCGTAACCGTAAGTCGCGTTGTACGGATTGGCCGCGGCCGGATCGAACGTCGCGCTCGTGCCGATCACGACCTTGCCGCCGCGCTGGCTCGTATTGGTTGCCTTCGCCAGCAGCGAACCCTCGACATCGACACCGCTCTTGCCGAACAGGCTGATCTGCCCGCCGGCGTTGCCCGACGCGTCGATCGTCCCCAGCACGTTCACGTTGCCGTTCGCGGTATCCGATGCATTGCCCGCGCCACCGTCGGCCGTCAGAGACACCGATCGCGCGACCAGCGCATTACCGCCCGACAGCGTCAGGTTGCCCGACCGCGTATGAATGTCGATCGACTGGCTCACGCCGCTCGACGCGAGCGTCTTCGCCAGCGAATCCAGATCGGCCGCGCCGGCCGTATCGAGCGACAGCGAGCCGCCCGCGTAGCCGTTCGTCGCGCCGCCCTTGATCGTGCCGTTCAGATTCACGACTTGCTTCGGCGCCGACAGCGTCAGGCTGCCTGCCGCGCCGCCGCCTTTCGCGCCAGAAAAATCGAGCGTCGTACCTGCCTGAACGTCGACCGTTCCTGCATCGGCGGTCAGGATGATCGAACCGGCCGGCGCATACTGCGTCACGTCGAAGAACTGCTTCGACACGCCGGCAGCGCTCACCGTCGAACCGCCGCCGATCGTCAGGTTGCCGGTCGTCGCCTCGAGACTGACATTGCCGGCCGGTGCGGCGATCGTCGCACCGTTGTCCGCCAACGTGCCGCCGATGAATTTCCACGCGCCGCCAACCGGCGTTTTCGTCAATGCGGTGCCCGCTGCGCCGTTCAGAGCCAATGCGCCGGTCGTCTTCACGGTCGACGCGGAACTCGTATCGGCCAGGTACACGGGCGCATTCAGCGTCACCGGCAGCGCACCGAAATCGAACGTCCCCGTCCCCTGCCCGACAATGCCGCCGGTCGCGGTCAGGTTCGCCGACGAGAATCCGCTCAGCGTCTTCGTCCCCGTGCCGAAGTCGATCTCCTTCGCGTTGACCGTCAGCGTGCCGTTGCCCGGCGTAGCCGTGCCGTTCGGCGCGCCCGTCTCGTTCGTGAACGCGATCTGCTGCCCGTTCAACGTGACGTGGCCGCCATCGCTCGTGAACGTGCCCGCGCTCAGATCGACGCTCTTGCCGAACGTCGCATTCACGTCGCCGACGAAACCCATCGTGCCGTAGCTGCGCAGCGTGACGAGATCCGCGTTGCCCAGTTGCGCGAGTCCGGCCGGATCGATCACGAAGCCCGGCAGATTCGCCGCGGCCGCGCCGCTCGCGTTGGTGAACGTGATCGCCGAACCGTCCACCGTGATCGCCCTCGCCGACAGCACCACGCTCGGATCGACCTTCAGGTTGCCCGACGAATCGAGCATTAACGCCTGGCCACCGGAGAGCGTCGCACCCGCATCGACGGTCAGCAGCCCGGCACCGGTGCCGCCCGTGCGCGTGAGCGGCGCCATCGCGCCGTTGGACACGCGCAGCAATGCGCCGTCGCCGGCGATCGTGATTGGTTGATCCTTTGCCGCCGGGTAGTCGCCGGCAGCCACGATCGATGCGCCCGCGTCGACCCGCAGGCCGTTCGCCGCATTCGCGTCCGCTCCGCTCGCATCGGTCTTCGTCACGAGCAGGATCTCGGGGCCCTTCAACGACGAGTTGGCATCGTTCGACACCACCACGCTGTTCGCGATCGGCGTGATCGTCACGCCTTTCGTCGTCGCCGCGCGCGTGCCGCCGATCAGCAGGCTGCCAGCGTTCAGCGAGTCGAGCGCATCGCCGCCGATCTGCAGATAGCCCGGCAACGCCGCGCTACCGTTGCCGGTGATCTGGATATCCCGCGATGCGATGTCGACCTCCGCAGGTGCACCGCCCGCACTCGCCGCCGCGTCGAGCGTCGCGCCAAGCGCGAGCGCCTTCGTCGCGGCCAGTACGAGCTGGCCGCCGTCCACCGGCAGCGGCGGGGTCACGTTGCCCTGCTTCGCGGCCTGCGCGGTGAAGAAGTCGTTCGCGCCCTTCAGCGTGTACTGCGAGTACTGCTGCCACGTCGCACCCGACTGCACGTTGAAAAGCGTCGGCGTTGCGCTGCGGCCACCCGTCACCGCATCGGCAAAATATCCGGCCGTCGTGACGGTGCCGTCCGGCAGCACCTGCGACGCGCCCGGGGCGACGTTGCCCGTGACGGCCGATACCGTCACGCGATACGCGCCCGGCAGCGTCGCATATTTACCCGGCAGCAGCGTGTAGTAACCGGGCGCGAGGCCCGGCAGGCCGGACAGGTACACGGCCTTGCCGATCGCGTCGTTCATCCCGGCCTGACCGACGCCCAGCGTCACGGTCTTGGTCGTCGGCGAGCCGTTGCTGGCGACGTCCGGCTGCACGGCCTGCGCGAACAGCGGGTCGTATGCGGCGACCGGCGATTGCACGCCCGGCACGATGGCATAGACGTTCCCGGCGCCGGCGTTGACCGGCACCGCCGTCGCACCCTTGCCGCTCGCGTAGCTCACGTTGTATTGCGACAGCACGTCGCGCGTGCCGCCCGTGCCCGGCACCCATTCGGCAGCCTGCAGGTCGCCGCCGCCGGACAAGTCGATCGTCGCGCCCTTGTTGAGTGCGACGCTCGTGCCGTTCACACCGATGTACTTCGCAGGCGGCGCATTCAGGTCGGAGACCGTCGTGCCTGCGAGCGGGTTGAATTGCCATTCGACACCATCGATCGTCGTGCCGTAAGGAATGATCGATCCGCCGTTCGACACCGACGTCACGCTGCCGTTCGTGAACGTCACCGAATCCGTCGCCACGAGCGGCAGGTTGCCGAACTGCTTCTGCGTCGTACTGTTCGTCGGGTCGCCGACGCCGAATACGAGTGTCCCGGACGGTGCACGTACGGCACCGCCCTGCACAATGTTCGTCGCGTCGACGAGCAGCGTGCCGCCGGCTGACAGCGGCGTGCCGGATGAACCGTTCGTGGCGAACGTGACGGTGGTCGGTGCGGGCTTGCCGGTGACCGAATCGACCGGGCCGACCGCGTCGACGATGAACGTGCTACCGGTCGCCGGATACACGTCCGCTGCCTTGAACGTCACGTTGCCAGGCGTGTACAGCATGCCGGGCGCCAGCCCGACGGGGCCGCTCTGCGCCGCGCTGGTCGAACTGAGTCGGATATCGCCACTGCTCGTGAAGTTCGCTTGGCCGAAATTGTTCAGTTGGAACTGATTGCGCAGGTCGAGGAACGATGCGTTCACGTTCAGCGTCGCATCGGAGAGCGTCGCGACTGGCGCGAACGCGGGTGTCGATGAGGTTGCCGTCGGCCCCGCCAACCCGACATAAGGTGCGTTGATCGTCACCGTCGTGCCGAGCGGATGCGCCGGCGCCTGTGCGAGCAGGCTCACCAGCGCCGAATTGCCGTTCGCCGGGGTAGACAGCAGCGTCGAGAGCTGGTCCATTCCGATTGCCGCGATGCGTCCGGTGTTCAGCGTCACCGATTCGGGCAACGTGAGGTTCACGTTGCCGGCAAACACGATCGGCGGCACCGGCGCACGAATCGGAGACGGCGTGTTGTCACCCAGCACGAGATTCGCGATTCCCGAATCGTTCAGGCGGTCGGCGGCGAACTGGATCACGCCGGTCGGCTGACCGATCGGCTGCCCGGTGGTCGGATCGATCGCGACCGAGAAATCCTGGCCGGATGCAAGCCCGACGGGAACGAGCATGCCGCTCTGCCGCACGACGAGTGCCGTGGCGCCGGCCGAGCCGCTGATCTGATGCGGCAGGATCGTCAACGTGCCGCCACGTGCCTGCGACGCGCCACCGTGACCCGCCAGCGTCGCATCCGAGAAGAGACCGTACGCGGCCGACAGCGTGATCGAGCCTGCATCGCTCCATACAGGCTGACGCGCATAGGTGCCGTTCGCCTGCAGTTGGTCGAAGTTCGCCGACGCGCCCGACGCGTCTATCTTCGAACCGGCCTGCGCGACCACGTAGCCCGAATCGCTCGACAGCGTCACCGCACCGCCCGGCAGAACCTTGCCGGTATTCGGCACGACAACCGTACCGCCGATCTTGACCGGCGCGGCAAGCGGATTGGCAAGCGCGACGCCCGATACGTCGAGCGTCGCATCCGAACCGAGCCAGACGGACCGGCTGTTGCTCGGCGTGAAGACATTGAACTGGCCCGGTTGAGGGGCCGTGGTTCCGGTATCTGCGCTCAGCACGATCGACCCGCCCGGCGCGACCACCGAGCCGAGCACCGTCACCTGCTTCGGCGATGCCAGCGCAACACTCGCCCCGGCGTCCGCATTGATCGACGCGCCCGCTGACAACGTGACCGCGCCGGTCACGCCCGAATACGACGGCACTGTGCCGCCGGACGCCGCGGTCAGCCACGACACGGCGTTGCCGCCGGTCAGCACGAGGCTCGTCGGTTGCCGGTGATACGCGTCGAGCTGGCCGATCGTTGTCAGACCGCCCGCGGACAGGTTCGCGCCCGACCCCGTCTGCAGGAGTGCCAGTGCGTCGGGCAGCAGATTCCTTTGGGTCAGCGCAACCGTCGCGCCCGGCGCGATGGTCGAGTCGTAGTACGCGTTCAGCACATACTTGCCGAAGCCCTGTCGCGCAAAGAAATTCTCGGGTAGAACCACATCCCACGGTGCAGCTGCCGCCTTGTCTCCGCCGATCCGGAAGCCGAGCGCGCCCAGCGTCATCGTGCCACCGCCCGAGAAACCCTCGCTCAGGATCGTGCCGCCCATTGCAATCGTGCCAGCGGTCGGCTGGGTGCCTGGCAGGTTCGCACCGCCGTCACCCGTATCACCGAATTGCGCGCCGCCGGCGGGTACCGCATAGGTCTGCAACGCAACGTTGCCCCCGCGCCCGGCCGGCACGCCGTTCTGCATCAGAAACTGGCCGTTCGCAAGCATTTCTCCGCCGCTCGAAACATCGAGCACACTGCCGGGCTGCAGCAGAATCGAACCCGTCGCGTCCACGGCGTTGCCGTTCACGAATGTCGAACTCTGTTTCGCCGACAGCGAAATGCTCCCGCCGTTGATGAACTGGCTATTGCCGGGCGTCGTGCCCGGCGCTGCCTGCACGTCGTTGTTCACCCACTGGCCGGCCGCGCTGATCACGCCCTGCGGCCCGACGACGACGTTACCGCCGCTCGTGATCGAAATCGAACCGGACGGCGCGGACAGCCGCCCCGCGACATTCACGTCGGCGCCAGCCGCCGGGCTGTTGAGCGAGATCGAACCGCCCGGCTGCAGGTTCAGTTGCGTCCCCTGCGCCACCACGATGCCCTTGCCTGCGTACTTGTCCTCGGTCACGTTCAGGGTCGCGAAACCGCCGTTGTTCAGCGTCGCAACGGGAACGACCTGCGTCGCAAGCAGGTTGTTCGGATCGTTGGCCGCCAGCGACTGGGATGCGGTCTTGTCGATCGGTGTATCGATCGAGAATCCCGGCATCAGCGCACCGAGTTGCGGTGCATTGTCCTGCAGGATCGCGAGGCCCGACGTGCCGTTGACCGTCAAGGTTGAGTTGGCCGAAACGTTCCACGTCATCCCGGCCAGTGCGTTGCCGGCCAGCTTCGGATCAGCACCCAGGTTGAACGTCCCGCCGGACGGCAGGCTGTTGCCCTGCATCTGCTTCGCGCCGCCGAACGACTGCGCGCTGATGTCGCCGTCGAGCACCAGCGCCTGCGACGCGAACAGGTCGAGCGTACCCGCATTGCCGCCGACGATGTAGTCGGACTGGTAAGTGCCGCTCGTCAGTAACGGGTTGTACCAGGATTTCGTCACCCCCCAGCGCGGATGATTTTCGACGAACTGCCCGGCGATGCCGACATAGTTGTCGTAAGGGCTTGCCTGCCCGATCGGTACGATCGCGCCGTTGGCATCGACGAGCCGCGTCGTGTTGACGATCCCGCCGTTGTAATGCACATACCCGCCGTTCAGGTTCATCGACGAACCTGCAGCGGTCATCACCTCGTTGCCGGACAGCGTGATCGTGCCACCGTTGGTCAGCAACTGGTCGACGGTACGCGGGATCAGGTTCACGTACCCCGAAAGGTTCAGGATCGGGCTGCCGACCCATTGCACGCCGTCGCTACGCGTGCCCGTCAGCGTGCTGTCGACTACCGCACCCTTCAGCCCGAACAGGAAGCTGTTGCGCAGCAGCGGCGAATCGGCCAGCTCGTTCTGGCCGATCCGGTCGACCGTCACGAGCGTTTGCGAAATCGGCGCCTGCACGTTCGCCAGCCCCGACACGTCGATCGTCGCCCCATCGTCCACGTAGATCCGACCCGGCACTGCCGTCTGGCCCGGCACTTTGTTCGTCACGACCGACGGCGCGTAGGCCGTCACCGACACGTTCGAGCCCGGCGCCTCGATCAGCGAGCCGCCCTGGAACCACACGGAACCGGCCGTCATGGTGATGCCGCCCGGCGTGAATGTCGTACCCGGCGTGGACGTCGCCGTCTGGCCGTTGTTGTCCGGCAGCACCGTCGTCACCGATCCCTGGCCGAAGCTCAACAGGCCGGCACGATTGATGGCATCGCCTCCACCGCCGTTGCCCGTGACCGGCGTCGAACCGGTATAGGGATTACCCAGCGGATTGTTCGACGCATACTCGTCCGCGGTCGAGATCGTGATCGTGCCCGGCGTATTCACGCTCGTCGTCACGCCCACCACGCCGTTCTGTGCGACCCGGCTGCCGAGCAGGTTCACGTTGCCGCGCGCGGCCTGCACGATACCCGTGTTCGTCAGCGTGCCGGCGGGCGTGACGTCGATCGACGCGCCAGTGGCCGGATCGACCGTCACGATCTGGCCGCTCAGTTCCGGCAGCAGGACCTGCGGATTGATCGTTTTGCCCGAGTTGGGCAGAAGGCTCACCCCCACGCCCGCCGCCAGCACGACCTGCCCCGACGTCGCCGAAATGCTGCCGGCATTCGTCACATTCGGCGCGGCGACCAGCACGAAGCCGCCGTCGCTTGCCGTGCCGTTGGTATGCGTCGTGATCGACGCGCCCTGCTCGATGGTCACATCACCCGGTGCCTGGTAAGCGCCGGTCAACGTCACCTTGTTCCCCAGCCCCAGCACCTCGTTCGGCTTACCCCCCGCCCCGACCGTCCCGCTCGAACTCCCCGACTGCGGATAAGCCAGCCCGCCCGTCGTCCCCGCCGGCAAGCTCAAGAACTGCTGGTTGCTCGCGACAATCCCTGCAGGCGTCGGCACCAACTGATTCTTCATGTCGAGCAGGTTCAGCGACGAAGCAACGAGCGAATGCACATTGACCTGCGACCCCGCACCGAACAACACCCCATTCCGGTTGATCACATACACCGCCCCCTGCGCGGTGATGTTCCCGAGAATCTGGCTCGGCCTGCCGCTCGGATCGTTGATCCGGTTCAGCACGGCCCAGTTGTTCGCGCCGTTGGTCTGCGTACCACCCGACTGGTCGAAATTCAGCGTCGTCTGCCGGCCGACGTTCATCGTCTCCCACGTCAGCACCGCGTTCTGCCCGGTCTGCTTGACGTCGACGTTCACGTGCCCGCTGCTGTCCACGTTCTGCGTCGGCGCATTCGCGTTGAACCACAGCACCGGATTGTTCGTATCGCCCGACGCGCCGGCCGCCACCTGCAGCCCGCCCGGCGTCAGCCCGTTCGGCACGCTCGAAGGCAGCTTTGCCGCTGCAGCCGCCGCATTCTGCTGCGCGGCAATCTGCGCGGCGATCGCATGCGCGGCATACCCGAGGTTGCGGATCGAAGGCTGGCTCGCCTGCAGCGCCTGCTGCGCCGACACGCCCAGATTCGGCATGCCCGGCGCGCCACCGGCACCGCCCGCGCCGCCGCCCGATGCACGCGCGGCCGCCGCCCCGAGGTTCATGATGCCGGCCGCCTGCACGTGCGCGGACGCGCCCGCCAGCAGCATCAAGGCCACGGCCCGGACCAGCGGCCGCAGTTCCGATTTCAGGACCGGGCGCGAGCCCGTCGCGTCAGGTTGTCGTGCCGTGCGTGCGCGTGCTGCCATTCTTCACCCCGAATCCTATGAAATTGCGCTTGACGACGGTCGCGCCGAAAGCGGCGCCGATCCGTTTTCGCGCTCGGTCGTTGCAACCGGGATCGAACCCGGCCACTGGAACCCCAAGAACATACGAAGGCCCGATGGCAGCGGCGTGGCGGGTGTTACGGACCATTCGGGCCGCATGCGAAAGGTCCGTAGCTTTTGTCACAGTCGGTCGGTCACGCGGTTGTGCGGATACGGGCCGCGAGGGCCTGCGCCACACGCTCGACCAGCGCCGGCCAGTCGCCGGGAAGCCCCTGCCGGAACAGCGTCGCGCTCGGATACCACGGGCTGTCGTCGCGTTCGAGCAGCCAGCGCCAATCCGGCACGCGTGGCAGCATCACCCATACGGGGCGCCCGAGCGCGCCGGCCAGGTGCACGACCGACGTATCGACGGCGATCACCAGATCCAACGAGTCGACGAGCGCGGCCGTTTCCGCGAAATCCCTCAGCTCCGCCTCGAACGACAGCACGCCGCTTGCCGCGAATGCATCGGCGTCGCGCGGGCGTACGCCTACCTGCAGACTGACGAACGTCGCATCGAGCGCGACGAGCGGCGCGAGCGCGGCGAACGTCATCGAACGGTTTTCGTCGTTCGCATGATCCGGATTGCCCGACCACGCGAGCCCCACGCGCAATCGTCGCGGCTGGGCGGCCGCATCGAGCCGTTCGATCCAGGCGGCGCGCCGTTGCGGGTCGGCATGCAGGTACGGCACGTCGGCCGGCACCGTGTCGAGCGTCGTGCCGAATGCGAAAGGCAAGCTCATCATCGGGCAATGGAGATCGAACGTCGGTGCCGGCTGCCCGTCGACGACGACGCGGCTCACACCGCGCAGCGTACCGAGCAGGCCGGCAAGCGCGGCCGGTACGTCGATCAGCACGGTTGCGCCGCGCGCGTGCGCGAGGCTCGCGTAGCGGCAGAACTGCAGCGTGTCGCCGAAGCCCTGCTCCGCATGCAGCAGCAGCGTGCGGCCGGCGAGCGGCTCGTCGCCCGTCCATTGCGGGCGGTCCGCATGACGCCGGTGCAACGTCACGTCGGCGGCATCCCAGCGCGCTTCATGCTGCCGCCAGCCTGCTTCAAAGTCGCCCATCACCAAACGGCAGAACGCCTCCGACCGGCGCGCGACACCGTGATTCGGGTCGCGCCCGCATGCCAGCGCGAAATCGACAAGCGCGGCTTCATGGTCGCCGAGTTGCTGCCGGGCGACCGCGCGCGTATAGATCTCCTGCGCCGTCCGGCCCGGCGCACCGACGGCCGCCGCGTAACTCGCGAGCGCATCGTCGTAGCGGCCGAGCAGTTGCAGCGCGATCGCGCGATTGCACAGCACTTCCGCATGCGGGCCACGCGCTTCGAGCGCACGGTCGTAATGCGCGAGCGCTTCGTCGAACGCACCGAACGCCCGCAGCGCGCCGGCCCGGTTGCGCAGCGCGTCGAAATCCGCCGGTGCACGCGCGAGCGCTTCACCGTATGCGTGCGCGGCTTCCTCGTGCCGCCGCAGCCCGAGTAGTGCATTGCCGCGGCCGACCCACGCGCCGAGGTTGTCGCGGTCGCGCGCCAGCAGCCGGTCGCTGCGCTTCAGCAACTCGTCACGCAAATGCAGCAAGTCAAGCGCGACACAACTCACGAACAGCAGTTGCATGTCGTCCGGCATCCGCGCGAGCGCTTCGTCGAGACACGCCAGCGCTTCGGCCGGACGCCCCAGTTCGATCAGCGTATAGCCACATGCGTAGACGAGATCGGGCACCTTGCCGCGCACCACCATCGCAAGCTGAAAGCAATGCAGCGCCTCTTCGCCTCGACCCAGCGCACGCAACGCATGACCGCGTTCCGCAAGTGCTGCCGGGTCGTCCGGATCGATCCGCAGCGCGCGCTCGATGCTGATCAGCGCGTCGGCGGGCCGGCCGAGCGCGCGCAATGCCTCGCCGCGCCGAACCCACGACACCGCGCGGCCCGGCTCGCGCGTCAGCGCAAGATCGTAGGCGCCGACCGCTTCGCCGTGCCGGCCGAGCGCATGCAGCGCGTCGCCGCGCGCCGCGTAGGCCTGCGCATGGCCGGGATCGCGTGCGAGCGCCTGCGCGGCCGCGTTGAGCGCTTCACGATGACGGCCCGTGCCGCTCAGCGCCTCCGCATGATTCACGAAATTCCACGGGTGATTCAGACCGGACTGCATCGATCGCGCGATCAGCGGCTCCGCACGCACGGCGTCGCCGAGCTGGAGATGCGCGAACCCGAGCAGATGCAGCGCCTCGACGTGGTCGGGCATCACCGCCAGCACGCCCTCGTAAAGCCGTTTCGCGCCCGCGTAATCGCGTTGCTCGAGTCGCGCGCGCGCATTGCGCAGCGCATCGTCGACGGCGGCCCGCAGCGGCGCGGCACCCGCGCCGAACGCCGGTGCCTGCGCCGTGCTCATCGCGACGCTCCCGCCGCCAGTGCCGGCAACGCGTCGCGGAGCCGCTCGACGACCGGCGCCCACTGCCCGCCTTCCGGCTGGCGGAACAGTCGCGCGCCCGGATACCACGGGCTGTCGTCGCGATCGAGCAGCCAGCGGAAATCGGGCGTGTGCGGCAGCATCACCGCGAGCGGCCGGCCGAGCGCGCCGGCCAGGTGCGCGACCGACGTGTCGACGCTGATCACCGCATCCATCGCCTCGGTCAGCGCGGCCGTTTCCGCGAAATCCGTCAGTTCGTCGCCGACGAAGCGGATCGGGCTCGCATCGAGCACGGGACGATCCTCATCACGAATCACCTTCTGCAGGCTGATCCATTCGTAGCGGTCGTCGAGCAGCGGCAACAGGTCGGCGAGCGTGATCGAGCGATTGCGGTCGTTCAGGTGCAGCGGGTTGCCGGACCACACGAGGCCGATGCGCGGCCGGCCGGCCGCACCCAGCCGCGCGAGCCAGTGCCCGACCCGCGCGGGATCGGCGCGCAGGTATGGCCCGCCCGCCGGAATCGACGACAGGTCGGTGCGAAATTCGAGCGGCAGGCTCAACAGCGGGCAATGCAGGTCGAACGGCGGCAGCGGATCGCCGCGCGCGACGAGCACGTCAACGCCATCGAGCGTCGCGAACAGCGCCTTCAGCTCGACCGGCGCCTCGACCACCACGCGAGCGCCGAGCGCCTTCACCAGCGGCACGTAGCGGCAGAATTGCAGCGTGTCGCCGAGCCCTTGCTCCGGATACAGCAGGATCGTCTGCCCGTCGAGCGGCATCCCGTGCGTCCAGCGCGGCTGCGCGAAATCACGCCGGCTGCCGTCGAGCTGGCTGTCGCGCCAGCGCCATTCGTATTCGGCCCAGCCGGCCTCGAAGTCGCCGATCGACAGGCACAGGAACGAGCGCATGCAGTGCGCGTGCGCATAGTCGGGATCGATGTCGATCGCTTCCGCATACGCGTGCAGCGCATCCTCGTGCCGCCGCAGTGCGCGCAACGCGCTGCCGCGATGGAAATGCGCAAGCTTGTCGCGCGGCGTCGCGGCGATCACGCGGGCGAGATCGTCGAGCGCGCCGTCGTAGCGATGCGTTTCGAGCCGGACGCGCGCACGCGTGAACGATGCGGGTGCATAGTGCGGATCGATCGCCAGCGCGCGATCGCACATGTCGTGCGCATCGTCGTGACGCGCCACCTGCATCAGCGCGCTTGCGTAGTTGCACAGCACGCCCGTGCTGCCCGGCTCGACGTCGAGCGCACGCGCATAGCTGTCGACTGCATCCGCGAAGCGGCCCAGATGGCTTGCCGCATTGCCGCGATTGGCGAGCGAGCGCGCATGGCGCGGGTCGATCGCGAGCGCACGGTCGCAACGCATCAGCGCCTCGTCGTGCCGGCCGAGCTGTTCGAGCGCGATCGAGCTGTTGAAGATTGCATCGACGAACGTCGGGCTCGCCGCGATCGCCGCGTTGAAATCCGCCAGCGCGTATTCGGGGTCGTGCAGGTCGAGATACGCGACGCCGCGCAGGAACAGCGCGTCGGCGCTGCCCGGCCGCAGCGCAAGCGCGTGACCATAGCTGTCCGCTGCATCGCGGAAGCGGCCGAGCTCACGCAGCGCGAGCCCGCGCGCGCGCATCGCGTCGAACGTGCGGCCCGCAAGTGCGATCGCGCGGTCGCAATCGGCGAGCGCATCGTCGAAGCGCCCGAGCGCACGCAGCATGTCGCTGCGCTTCACGTAACCGTCGGCGAACCCGGGCGTCAGTTCGAGGAGACGATCGTAGACCGCGCACGCTTCGTCGTACCGCGCGAGTTGCGCGAGCAGCCCGGCCCGCTGGAACAGCACGCGCTGATGCACGGGATTGATCGCGAGCGCCTCGTCGAGCCGCGCGAGCGCATCGTGCTCGCGCCCGAGCCCGGCCAGCACCGCCGAGTAGTTCGCAAGCGCGAGCGGCACCGGCTGGCGCTCGACCGAGCGCCGCATCAGCGGCTCGGCATCGTCGAGCCGCCCCTGCTGGAAGCGCACCGCGCCGAGCAGGTGCAGCGCCTCCGGATGCTCGGGATCGAGCGCCAGCAGCTCGGCATAGGCATTCTCCGCATGCTGCAGCGCGCCCTCGTGATGCGCCTTGCGTGCGCGCACGAGCAGCCGTTCAAGCTGCATGGTGTCGGGCGGACGGCGATCCGGCGCGACCGTCGCGCTCGCCAATGTCGTCCCTTCCCCGTTCGGTGTCATCGTGTGGCCCCCACTGATCGCTGTTCGTATCGCGTGTCGTGTCTAACGTGTCATCGGTTCGAGCGCGGCACGCACCGCGTCGATCGCATCGGTCCAGTTGCCGGGTGCCGGCTGGCGAAACAGCCGCGCGGACGGATACCACGGGCTGTCGTTGCGCGTGCGCATCCAGCGCCAGGCCGGCGGGTCGGGCAGCAGCACCCAGACGCGCGCGCCCAGCGCACCCGCCAGATGCGCGACCGCGGAATCGGCCGCGATCACGAGATCCAGCGCGCCGATCAATGCAGCCCCGTCCGCGAAATCGCCGAGTTCGTCGTCGACACGGCATACCGGCGCATCCGCCAGCCACGCGGCGTCGCGCTCATGCACCGGCTTCTGCAGGCTGATCCAGTCGACGTCGAGATCGAGCAGCGGCGCGAGTCGCGCGAGATCGATCGACCGGCCGGCGTCATCCCGTCGTGCCGGATCGCCCGCCCACGCGAGTCCGACGCGCAGCCTGCGCCGTTCGCCGAGCAGCGTGTCCCACTGGCGCGTGCGCTGCGGGTCCGCATGCAGATACGCGGCTGTGTGCGGAATGGTGTCCGCGTCGGTGCGAAACGCATGCGGCAGGCTCGGCAGCGGCACATGGCAGTCGAAGGCGGGAAGCGGCTCGCCACGCGCGATCACATGGGCCGCGCCGGTGAGCGACGCCATCAGCGCGCGCAACGACGGCGGCACCTCGAGCACCACGCGTGCGCCGCGCGCCGCGACGAGCGGGACATAGCGGCAGAACTGCAGCGTGTCGTCGATGCCCGGTTCCGCATGGATCAGGATCGTCTTGCCGTCGAGCGGTTCGTCGCCGTGCCACACCGGCTGCGTGAACGGCCGCGCATGCTGCGCGAGCTGCGTATCGCGCAGCCGCCATTCGTACCCGCGCCAGCCGTGCGCAAAATCGCCTTCCGTCAGGTGCAGCGCGGCACGCGCGCAGTGTGCGGCGGCGAAGTCGGGTTGCAGCGCGAGCGCGCGATCGTAGGCGGTGAATGCTTCATCCACCTTCCCCGTCTCGGCAAGCAGGTTGCCGCGGGCCAGCCAGTTCGTCGCAACATCGGGGCTCAGCGCAAGCGCACGATCGAGCGACGCGACCGCTTCGTCGTAGCGGTGCAGGTCCCGCAACGCGTCGCCGCGGTTCGTCCACGCTTCGGCGAAATGCGCGTCGAGCGCGAGCGCGGCATCGTAGCTCGCGAGCGCCGCATCGAAGCGCTGCAGGTCGCGCAGCACGGTGCCGCGATTGCACAGCGTGTCGGCCGAACGCGGATCGATCGCAAGCACCCGCTCGTAGCTGTCGAGCGCATCGTCGTGGCGCTCGAGTTGCAGCAGCGCATTGCCGCGGCTTGCGAGTGCGCGGACATGATTCGGCTCCACCGCGAGCACGCGTTCGCAACGCGCGAGCGCCTCGTCCGCACGGCCCAGCCGTTCGAGTACGGCCGCGCTGTCGCAAAGCGCGTCGAGCCGCGCGGGATCGGCCGCGAGCGTGTCGTTGAAGGCGGCAAGCGCTTCGTTCAGACGGTCGAGCTCGGCGAGCGTGCGGCCGCGCTCGGCCATGATCGCGGCGATGCCCGGCCGGATCGCGTTCGCGCGATCGAAGCAATGCAGCGCATCGGCCGCGCGCCGCAACTCGCGCAGCACGAGGCCGCGGTTGAACCAGGATTCGAACGAATGCGGATCGACCATCAGCGCGCGGTCGTAGGTGTCGAGCGCGTCGTCGAGGCGGCCGAGCGCGCGCAGCGCGCCGCCGCGATTGCAGAGCGCGTCCAGCACGAGCGGCGACACCGCGAGCGCACGGTCGAACGACACAAGCGCGTCGTCGTAGCGGCGCAGGCCAAGCAACGTGTTGCCGTGGCGCACGAGCGTCTGCACGTCGTCGGGCGCCGCGCGCAGCGCGTTCGCGAAATGGCCGAGCGCCTCGTCGATGCGGCCGCGCTCGCCGACGATCGCGCCGAGATCCGACAGCGCGCGCACGTCCGGCGCGATCGCGATCGACTGGCGCAGCAGCGCTTCGGCCTGATCGGCCGCGCCGCACTGGAATTGCAGCACGCCGTACAGATGCAGCGCCTGCGGATGATCGGGCTCCTTCGCGAGCACCGCGAGATAGTCCCGTGCCGCGTCGTCGAAGCGACCGGCGCCATGCCACTGCTGTGCGCGGCCCAGAATCGCCGCCGACTGCCATTGCCCGCGCGCGTCGTGTCCCGACGCGAGCGCGTGTGCATCATGCCGGTGCTCGACCGTCACGTTCGCCCCCTTCCCGTTTGCCGATGCCGCCGCTGAGCCGGTCGATGGAACCGGTTGCGTCGGTCATGCTCGTGACGAGACTAACGGACGGCCAATAACAGACGTATGACGAAAGTTACGGACCATTTTGCCCGGGGGACGGAACGGCTTTCGGGGCGTGGCCGCGTGCACCGGACGGCATCGCACACTCACTGGCCGATCGGGATCGTCCGCACGTATTCGACCGCCGGCGCGCCCATCGTGACCGCGAAGCGAACCCCGCGCGGCACCGGCACGCCGATCGACGTCGAGTTGCTGATGCCGTGCTGCGCGAGAAACTGCGCGTAGGACTGTTCGATGTCGGCCTGGCTCGTCGTCCATCCGCCGGGTGGAATCCACACGGAAAGCTGCATCGAGCGCGCATCATTGCTGACCACCACACGCGCGAACGCATCCATGTGATGCAGCGCGTCGTCGACCTCGGCGAGCGACGCGAGCGGCTGCGACGCGCTGCGCACGAGCTCGCGCCCCTTGAGCTGGTAGCGCACGACCTGCATCTGCGTCGGTCCGCTCCCCACTCCGAGATGGCGCACCATCACGAGTTCGCCCGGGCGGATGCGCAGCGGCGGCCCGAACACTTCGTCGGGCGTGACGAGGTTCGTCAGGTCGAACTGCAGTTGGGAGAAGTAGCGGCCGAGCAGACGCGTTTGCGCCAGATTCGACGCGATATCGTCGCGGCCGCGGATCGTCGCATCGAGGCCGCGCCACGACAGCAGCGCGATCACGGCGAGCAGCGTGATCGCGACCAGCATCTCGATCAGCGTGAAGCCGCGGGCGCGGGCACGCACCGCCGCGCGCGGGTCAGCGGCGCGCTTCATTCTGGATCACCGTGACGACTTCGGCGAGCACGTTGCGGCTCGACGCGGACGGATACACGCTCACCGTCACGCGACGCACGAGCGGGCTCGGCAGCGCGGCCACCGACTGGCGGCACACGAACCGGTAGCGGCCCTGCGGACACGCGAACGTGTTCGTGCCGACGGACGGCCAGGTCGATGCGATGCGGATCTCGCCGAGCGCGTTGTCGGCGCTCCATAACGCGAGCAGGCGCATGCGCGCCATGTCGGTATCCGATGCGAGCGCGCCGATCGCGCGCATCACGGCGCCGAGCGCCACGGCGACAATCGCCAGCGCGATCAGCACCTCGATCAGCGTGAATCCCCGTTCCGGCGCCCGCGCCGTGCGCGATCCGCCGCGCGCATGGCGGTTGTAGTCGGTTCTGTCGTCGCACATGACCTGCATTCTTGTCGATGGGTCGTCGTCCGGCGTCCGGCGTTCAAACCGCGACGCGAAGCCGCATCGCCGGCGCGACGGATGCCGTGCAGGGACGTTAAGCGCGGCGTATGGCACACGCGTGTCGAATGGTACGGACCATTTGGCGCGGCGAGCTCAGGCGGACGGGCGCGCAAGCACGCCGCACGCGCTGCCGCGCGAAGCGCGACAGGCGACGGAAAACTGAAAACGATCGGGAACGAACCACCCGGCGGCGGGCGGTGAACAGTGAAGACGATCCTCGGGCGGGATCGCCGCGACGGCGTCAGGCCGTCACGGCGTCGTCATACTCGGCGCGGGCAAGCTGGCCGGCGGCATAAGCCTCGGCTTCGCCGCGAAAGCCTTCCCGGCTGAACGCGACAACTTTCACGCCGACGCCGGTCGCCCGCTTCACCGTCAGCGCCCATTGCCATCCGCCGTCTTGTTCAAAGACGTGCAGCGAGGGTTCGAAGGAAGGGTCGAATACGGTCACGCGTTTTGCTCCTGCCCCCTTGCGCACCGCATCGGCGACGCTTGGGGCATGTCGAAAGGATCGCGCCGGGATGCGACGCGTTTCTGCCATTCGACAGTCTAGTCAAAGATTGTTGCGACGCACCATCAGAGGTTTCACTCATCTATCGGAACCGGGCGGTCGATCGAATTTACCTGAAACCCATATGCCACGGGCCTCAGCGCCATTTCAGGGCGCACGGCTCAGCGCCGATGCGGCAACGTGCCGCACACACGACCGCTTGCCCGCATCGGTTGCCCGTGAATCGCAAAAAACGGGGCGCGAATCGCCCGGCGATCCCGGCACCTCGATGACGCGGGTGGTTACCGGCCCGTGCCGGCCGGCATCACGCGGCGGAACGTCAGGTTCACGCGCTCGCCCTGCACGCCC
The DNA here is from genome assembly GCF_017104825.1 of Burkholderia sp. Ac-20345. Taxonomy (NCBI): domain Bacteria; kingdom Pseudomonadati; phylum Pseudomonadota; class Betaproteobacteria; order Burkholderiales; family Burkholderiaceae; genus Burkholderia; species Burkholderia sp. Ac-20345. The sequence continues at coordinate 32,293 of NZ_JAAGPO010000093.1, forward strand.
GGCGCCTTCGGCACGCGATGCTGCCATTCGGCCTGCGTGCGCCCGCGCATCACGAGCAGGCTGCCATGCACGAGGCGATACGCGTGCGTGACACCGGTCGCGCGATGCCGAAGGTCGAACACGCGCATCGCACCGAGGCTCACCGACGCGATCACCGGCGCATCGCCAAGCTCGGGCTCGTTGTCCGCGTGCCAGCCGAGGCTGTCCTGCCCGTTGCGGTAGCGATTGAGCAGCACGCTGTTGAAATGCACGCCGCAGGTCGCCTCGACCGCGCGCTTCAGGTCGAGTACTGCCGGCGTCCACGGCTCCGGTACGTTGCGGATCCCCGAATACACATAGATGGCATCCGGCTCGCCCTGCCATGCGGTGAGCCGCGGCAACGGAATGCGTCCACGGGGCGTGCGGATCGTGTCCTGCCGCCACGCGACCTCGTCGATCAGCGCGGCCAGTGCGCGATCGGCACCGGACGGCGCCAGCCAGTCCGGGTACCAGTCCACGTCGGGCGCGGGCGTGTCAGCGAAGAGATCAGGCGTCGACATGTCGAAAGGAACGGGCGATGAACGGAGCGAACGGTGCATGCCTGCATACTAGCCAACGGCGTCGCACACAGCCATGCGCTGTCATTCGCGGATGAATGGAAACCACCGCGCACCGCGCCCCACGATGCGCGTTCGCGCACACGCTATCATCGCGGCGTGTCGCGGCGCCCCTGCCCGAGTGCGCCGCATTCTCCCGCCCTGCCGGCCGGCTCGCCGCGGCCACTTTCCTTCCGGATCCCACCCCTCATGACGACGCTGTCCGACTCCGCCCTCGATCAACTGTTTCTCACCGCGCGCACGCACAACGCGTGGCAGGACAAACCCGTCGACGACGCGCTGCTGCACCGGCTGATCGACCTGACGAAATTCGGCCCGACGTCGGCCAATGCGAGCCCCGCGCGCTTCGTGTTCGTCAAGTCGCCCGAAGCGAAGGCGCGCCTCAAGCCCGCACTGTCCGCAGGCAATCTCGCGAAGACGATGGCCGCGCCGGTCACCGTGATCGTCGGCATGGACATGGCATTCCACGAACACCTGCCGCGCCTGTTCCCGCACGCCGACGCACGTAGCTGGTTCGCCGGCAACGATGCGCTGATCGAGGCCACCGCATTCCGCAATTCGTCGCTGCAGGGCGCATACCTGATCCTGGCCGCGCGCGCACTCGGCCTCGACGCGGGCCCGATGTCCGGCTTCGACGGCGCGAAGGTCGATGCCGCGTTCTTCGCGGGCACCGCGATCAGGAGCAATTTTCTCGTGAATCTGGGCTACGGCGATCCGGCCGGCCTGTTCCCGCGCAGCCCGCGCTTCGACTTCGACGACATCGCGCGCATCGAGTGACGGCCGCGGGCCAGGGCCGGTGCCCGCTGATGAATGGCTTGCACCGGCCCCACGAATGAACGTGTCCCAACGTGGGAACGTGCGCTAGCCGCCTCGCGTCAGCCGGATCAGCGTGATCTCGGACGGCACGCCGAAGCGGTTCGGCGGCCCCCAGTATCCGGTGCCGCGGCTCGTGTAGAGCCACAGGTCGCCGATGCGGCTCAGCCCGCCGATCACCGGCTGCTGCAGCCGCACGAACGGCGGCCACGGCAGGAACTGGCCGCCGTGCGTATGCCCCGACAACTGCACGGTAAAACCGGCGCGATTCGCCGCTTCCGCGCTGCGCGGCTGGTGCGCGAGCAGGATCTTCGTGCCGACATCGCGCGGCGCACCCACGAGCGCCTGCACGGGGTCGCTGCGATGGTCGGGATCGAACCCGCCCGCCGTGAAATCGGTGACGCCCGCGAGCACCGCGTGCGCACCGTCATGCTCGATCAGCACGTGTTCGTTGAGCAGCACCGTCAGCCCGATGCGCCGGAATTCGTCGATCCACGCATGCGCGCCCGCGTAATACTCGTGGTTGCCCGTCACCAGGAAGCTGCCGTGCCGCGACTGCATGCGGCCGAGCGGCGCCGTGTGCTCGCGCAGGCGCTTGACCGAGCCGTCGACCACGTCGCCCGTCACGACGACGAGGTCGGCATCGAGCGCGTTGACCGCGCGCACGATCCGTTCGACATAGGGCCGCTTGATCGTCGGCCCGACGTGGATATCGGACAGTTGCACGATCGTCAGCCCGTCGAGCCCGGCCGGCAGCCCCGCGACCGGGATCGACACGCGCTTGACCGCCGCGGTGCGGCGCGCGCCGACGAATCCGATCACGGTGACGAACACCGCGCCGGCCAGCACGCCAATCGCCGTATCGGTCGCCGCGCCGGGCCACGCGCCGTCGTGACCGAGATGCCGCCATCCGACCGCGCCGAGCAGCACGAACTCGCGGAGGAACGTCAGCAGAAGCAGCGACGAGAAGAAGCCCATCACGAGCGAGCCGGCCCAGCCGGCCAGCGTCGCGGCCCAACCTTCGTCGAAGCGGCGCGAGAACATGCCGACCGGGATCAGCACGACGAAGCTCGCCAGCACGAGCGCCGCGATCGTGCGCGCGGCCGGCGACGCAAACGCATCGGGAATGATCCGTATCCCGACGTACAGATGGAACAGCATGCCGATTGCAATGAACCGGACAAAGAAACTTCGCATGGAACGCTCACCTTCGTTGCAATACCGCTTTACCGCTTCCGCGCCGCGTGTCGCACGAGGCCGTGAGGTTTCGTGCCGCGCGTCGCGCCATACGTACGATGGTACACAGATCGCGGCTGTGACGACCGGTCGCCGGCCGGGCCTCGACGCCGCTCGTCGCGACGGTCGACCGCGGCTGCATCGGCCTGCCCGAAGCGAGCGCCGTTGACGCTCTCCTGAAGCCCCTCGCGACCGACATGCAGCACACGCTGCGTTTGCACCTCTAGATGAGTCACGTGGAGACGGCCTGCCGGATGATCGATGCAAAGGTCCGCGTCTTGCCTGAACGCACCGCGCACCGCCATGCAAAACAAATGGCGCTACGCGTCGTCGCCCTCGCAGACATGCAAACGAGCAAACGTCTCTGACCGAACGCCCGCCGCAGATCTGCGGCGCCGATCGCGACGCGCTGCCGCGCTTCGCACGCAATCCGGTTTGCCTATTCGTCAATATCGGCCCCCCGACCTGCCGAACCGACCCAATTCCCGTACGCTCGCGCGGCAATCAACCGTTTCCGCACCGATTCCACCCTGTCGACACGGCAAATCAGCCGCCCTTCGTTCGTCTGACGATCCTTTACGGTCCGTTAGCAACCCTACGCGAGGTTGCGCTGGCAGAATCGCGACGGTCCGGCCACCATTGCAGAAACGCGATGCCGGACGGGTGGACGCGCCCCCCTACCGGCAACACCCCCCCGAGGTGCACGGGGCGGGTGGCTGGCGGTCCGCATCGCGCTGATTTATTATCGGCTCCGTATCCCGGAATCGTCGTCGCGGCGACGATCCGCATTGCGCCGCGCCCGGCATCCACCCCCAACGTCGAGCTCGTCACACCATGAGAAAAACAACGCCGCGCGCGCCCCTGCGCGTCGCCGCCGTCCTGGCGCCAGCCCTGCCGCTCGCGGGCTGCGCATCGCGCGGCGCACCGTCGTACGTCCTGTTCGGCGCGTATTTCCCGCTTTGGCTCGTCAGCGCGATCGTCGGCGTCATCGGCGCGATCATCGCGCACCGCGTATTCGTCGCGACCGGCTGGGCCGCCACGGTGCCCTACCAGCTTGCCGTCTGCACCGCGATCGGGCTCGTGGTCGCCGTGATCGTCTGGCTTACCGGCACGGGGCCGTTCGCATGAAGGCCGCCGGCACTGCCCGTCCCTCCGTCAAAGGCCGCGTGATCGCCCTGGCGATCGTCGCGCTCGGCATCGCGGCACTCGTGTACGCGTACTACCGCACGACGGCCTACCCGTCCACCGACGACGCGTCGATCGACGCGGACGTCGTGCACGTCGCGTCGCCGGTAGGCGGCCGCATCGTGCAGCTCGCGGTACATGAAAACCAGCGCGTCGCGAAGGGCGACCTGCTGTACGTCATCGATCCGGTGCCGTACCGGCTGACGGTTGCGCAGGCGCAGGCCGACCTCGAACTCGCGCGCGCATCGCTCGACACGCGCCGCCGTTCGCTGATCGGCGAGCGCTCGAACGCAGCCGTGGCCGCCGAGCAGGTCAAGCGCGCGACGCAGAACCACGACCTTGCGACGCGCGACGTGAACCGGCTCGCACCACTCGCCGCGCAGGGCTACGTCAGCGCGCAACAGTTCGACCAGGCGAAGGTCCGCCAGCGCGACGCGGCCGTGTCGCTCACGCAGGCACAGGAACAGCAGCGCGCGTCCGCGCAGACGATCGGCGACGAGGCCGACGCGATCGCGACGCTGCATGCGCGCGAGGCCGCGCTGGCCCGCGCGCAGCATGCGCTCGAAGACACCGTCGTACGCGCGCCGCACGACGGCCTCGTGACGGGCCTGAGCGTACTCGCCGGCGAAACCCTTGCGCCGAACCAGTCGATCTTCACGCTGATCGACGCAAGCGAATGGTTCGCCGTCGGCAACTTCCGCGAGACGTCGTTGAGCCGCATCGAGGTCGGCGACTGTGCGACCGTCTATTCGATGATCGACCGCAGCCGCCCGCTGACGGGCAAGGTCGTCGGCGTCGGCGCAGGCATTGCCGACAGCGCCCGCATCAACCTGCCGCGCACGCTGCCGATCGTGCAGAACTCGGTGAACTGGGTGCACGTCGCGCAGCGCTTCCCGGTGCGCGTGAAGCTCGACGAACCCGACGGCAAGCTCGTGCGCGTCGGCGCCAGCGCGATCGTCGAGGTCCGGCATGGCACTGCCTGCCGCTGAGGTTCGCTCGCCGGGACCGCGCGAAGTCCTGCGACTGCTCGCGCCGTTTCCGGGGCGCATGTCGATTGCCGTGCGGGTCGCGCTAATTTGCGCGCTGACCGCGCTCGTGACGGCCGCGTACGGCACGCCGGAAGCCGCACTGTCCGCGTACGTCGTGTTCTTCATGATCCGTGCCGACCGCGTGACGAGCGTGGTGCTCGCGGCCGCGCTGCTGGTGATCGTCACGATCGTGATCGGGCTCGTGCTCGGCGTCGCGATCTTCAGCATCGACTATTCGATCCTGCGGGTCTCGTGCATGGCGGTGCTGTCGGTCGGTCTCCTGTACCTGACGTCGGCCAGCAAGCTGCGCCCGGTCGGTGCGATCCTCGCGATGATCGTCGGCTTCGGGCTCGACCAGCTCGGTCTCGCGCCGTTCGGCGAAGCCGCGACACGCGCGCTGCTGTACATCTGGCTGACGATCGCGATTCCGGTCGGTGTCGCGATCGTCGTCAACCTGCTGATCGCGCCGTCGCCGCGCAAGCTCGCGCACGCACAACTCGCGAAGCGCCTGCGGCTTGCCGCGCAGCGATTGCGCGGTGACGACGCGGCACGCGACGCGTTCAATGCCAGCCTGCACGAAGGCGACAAGCAGCTGCTCACGTGGCTCAAGCTGTCGAAACTCGAAGGCTCGTCGTCCGCCGCCGACTTCGCGGCATTGCGGCAGGCCGTGGCATCGAGCACCGCGCTGCTGGTCGGCGTCGCGCTGGCCGATCGCGAACCGGGCGCGCGGCTGCCGGATGCGTACGCCACACCGATCGCCGCGACGCTCGACGAGATGGCCGATATCCTCGAACGAGGTGGCTACCCGATCGACGTGACGCTCGCGATGCCGCCGACCGACACGCTGCCGCCGCTCGCGCGCGTCGTTGCGACGGATGTCCATGCGGCGATCACGCATTTCGCGGAACCGGCCGCAGCGGTCGATGTCGGTTCGACGGCTTCGACGGCTTCGACGGCTTCGACGGCTTCGACGGCTTCGACGGCTTCGACGGCTTCGACGGCTTCGACGGCTTCGACGGCTTCGTCGGCTTCGTCGGCTTCGTCGGCTTCGTCGGCTTCGTCGGCTTCGTCGGCTTCGTCGGCTTCGTCGGCTTCGGCAACCACCCCCGAATCCGCCCCGCCCCCCGCGCCGCGCGGCGGCTTCTTCCTCCCCGACGCGCGCACCAATCCCGACCACATCCGCTACGCGCTGAAGACCACCGCCGCGGCAATCTTCTGCTACCTGCTGTATTCGCAGCTCGACTGGTCGGGCATCCATACGTGCGTCGTCACCTGCTACATCGTGTCGCTCGGCTCGACGGCCGAGACGGTCGAGAAACTCACGCTGCGGATCCTCGGCTGCATCGTCGGTGCGCTGCTCGGCACCGCGGCGCTCGTATTCGTCGTGCCGTCACTGTCGTCGGTCGGCCACCTGATGGCGCTGGTGTTTGCCGGCGGGTGGCTCGCCGCGTGGGTCGCATTCGGCTCGCCGCGCATCGCATATGCCGGCTTCCAGATCGCGTTCGCGTTTTTCCTGTGCGTGATCCAGGGCGCCGGCCCCGGCTTCGACCTGACGATCGCACGCGACCGCACGATCGGCATCCTGCTCGGCAACGTCGTCGTGTATCTCGTGTTCACGCGCATCTGGCCCGTCAGCATCGGCAAGCAGATCGACGTCGGGCTCGCGGCGCTGCTCGACCAGTGGCGGCGCCTCGTGCAGATCACCCAGCCGGCCGAGCGGCGCACGCTCGCGGCCGAAGCGTTTGCCCGCCACGGTACGATCGCGCAGGAGCTCGGGCTGGTCCACTACGAACCGTCGTGGGTGCGGCCGGCTGCCACGTGGCTCGCCACGCGACGGCGCGCGCTAGCGGAACTCGGCGCGCTCGAAGGCCCGCTGTTCCTGCTCGCCGAACGCAAGCCCGGCGACACGGCGATCGGCGCGCAGCTCGCCCGCGTGACCGAACCGCGCGACGATGAAGCCGCGCCCGATACCGATTCGCC
>NZ_JAAGPO010000094.1:0-38996 GCF_017104825.1 Burkholderia sp. Ac-20345
AGAGCGGCAACATCTGAATTGCTGAAGATCGATTGCACCCACTTCATCAGTACCCAATGTCCTTAAGAAAAAATGAAGACAATTTCAGTTGCCACAGCTGTCGCCCTTGTTATGTCGATTGTCCTGACACCGCTGCTCGCGGTCGCGGACGGACCGGCCGCAACTCGACTCGATCCGGTTGATGGCAAGGAAGCATGCACCGCGGGCATAAATGTGCCGAATACGCCTGGTGGTTCGCTTGCGCTATGTATCAAGAAGGGGCTTTTTGCTCATGACCAGTACGAAGTGAAGGCCGACGGGGCGGTCGTTTTGAAGGGTATCGACGATGAGACAACGGACGGAGTGAACGGCTCATACAGCGGGCGACCGATTAGCTTGAAATGTACTCCTGTTCTCGCTGCGCCAGAAAGTGTTACCGATTCGCAGATCGAGTCGATGCGAAGCTCGTACCCTACGGCTTCTCGAGACCAGTTGAAGCAGCACTACGTGCTGCTTAACACGCTGGAGACAGGTCGCCACTGCGTTGTCCGCATTGACGCGGCCAATGTCCTGTCCGCCGACATCCGCTTCGAATGACGGCGTTTTCATCGTGACCGCTCGATAGTATCCCACCATCGGATGCAGGCCGTAGATGATGCTCCAACAGGTGCTTTTTCCCAGTACAAACGCAAACTCCATCAGTCAATGAAGAATTTCTCCATAAAGAAGATAACGAGCGTGTGTGGCATGTGCAAACGGGATGATCCTCACCATACTTCAGATTATTTGAAGATGTCGGTTCGACGGTCTCGTGCGAATTGACAAATCGTATTAAATGCCGTCGTTCTCTGGCGTCTTCGCGTTGATTTCGCGCGAAGGTCCTGTTACAGTCTCGCCGAAACACGATAGGATCGCTAAGGTAATTCGGTTTGCAGTTCTATCGTGTTGTGCTTACTGTCGCGATTTCTTGCCTTATCGGATGTATGTGGCTCGGGAGCCAGTAAGTCGATGTCTAGATCTGTTGAGGTCAATATGCACGACAGCATGTTCAGTGAAAGCGGGGTGTGACAGCGCACTAGTGAGCAGCACAATAGAAAAATTACCCTCAGCGAAATAACCTCAAAGAGAACAAAGAAATGGCCGATTTGCATTGGACCATGCCAATCGCCAGATGGACGTCGATTTCGACCGCGGGGGTGCCGGGCGTCGAAGCCCTCGATCCGATGGTGCGACGCCGCTTGAGCCGGCTGTCGCGTCTCGCGCTTCAGGCGGCCTACGACTGCGCCGGGACGGAAAATCCGTTGCGTATGGTATTCGCATCGCGTCACGGTGAACTGATGCGAACCACCGGCATTCTCGCCGACATTGGCGCTGCGGAACCTGTCTCGCCGACGGCCTTCAGTCTTTCGGTGCTCAATGCCGTTACTGGCATATTTGGAATCGCCCGGCGTGACCGATCGGCTGCGACCGCGATCGCGGCCGGGCATGAAACCCTCGGCTACGCGCTGCTCGAAGCTTTTTCCCAATACGAAACGTCGCTGGCATCGCCGGTGTTGCTCGTCTATGCACACGAGCCGGCCGATCCCGTATACGGCGATGTCGGTGACGACCTGGAGAGTATCGGATTGGCCATTCTGCTTGGCGCCGATGAGCCGGCAGGGTATCTGACCTGTGAAATGTCTGCGGATGGCTCGGACGACATGCCGGGTACCGACGATGCAGCCGATACGCAAAGCGCGGCGGTGCTGCATTCCCTGTCGGCGCGCGCGACGGCGTCGTGGCGCAGTCCACACGCATCCTGGCGATGGAGCTGGCATGATCGCGCGGCTTGACTACGGCTGGCGTCTGTTCGTGACCGGTGCGAGCCTGGCTTTTTTCTCGCTGTGCGGATCGGCGTTCTCGTTGCTGGCAATCGTCATCGGCGGGCTATGGCCGCATCGGCGCTCACGCCAGCGTGGCGTGACACTTGTTATCCATTATTTCTTCCGGGCACTGGTCGCGTTGGTGCAGCGTATCGGCGTGATGAAGCTCGAGCTGAACGGCGTCGAGCGTCTTGCAAAAGATGGCCCTGCAATCGTTGTCGCCAATCACCCGACCTGGCTCGACGTCATGGTGCTGCTGTCGCTGACGCCAAAGGCATGCTGCGTCGTCAAGCGCGGCCATTGGGGCAACCCCTGTTTCTGGGGCATTGTCCGTGCGGCCGAGTACGTGAGCAATGCAGATGCCACCAATCTCGTCGAGGCCGGGGCACGGCAACTGGCGGCAGGCTACACGATGATCATCTTCCCGGAAGGGACGCGCAGCCCGGGTGGCAATCGTCTGCATGCGTTCTCGCGCGGCTTCGCGCATATGGCGTTGCAGTCGCGCAGCCGGATTCAGCCAGTCCTGATCGATTGCGATCCACCGGTATTTACCAAGACGTTGCGCTGGTATCACGTGCCGTCTCGTGCGTTCCGCATGCGCATCAACGTGCTCGAGCCGATGGACCTGAGCCGGTTGGCGCCGAGCGTGGTGTCGCCGTCGATTGCCGCTCGCAGCATTGCCCGCGAGGTGGAAGTGCACATTACTCAAAGCCTGTTTCAGCATGGATACTTTAAAACTGCAAATTAAGCAGCTTCTGATCGAGATGCTCGATCTCAGCGACATGACGGTCGACGATATCGACGACGATGCGCCACTGTTCTCGACTGACGGAATCGGACTCGATTCCGTCGACGCGCTCGAAGTCGGCATCATGCTGCGCAAGAAGTTTCAGCTGACGATCGCCGCGAACGACGAGCGCACGAAGGCGCATTTCCGTTCGATCAACACACTGGCGGCCTTCATTTCCGACCAGCAATCTCATCAGGTATCGCAAGAAACCGTGCTGGAAAAAGGGAGTCATTCGTGACCGACGCTGAAATCCTGGAGCGCATCCGCGCCATTTTTCATGAGAATTTCGCGATCGAGCCGGAGCGCGTGACACCCGACACGCACCTGTTCGAAGAGCTCGACCTGGACAGCATCGACGCGGTCGACCTCGCCATCAAGCTGCAGGAAATGACGGGCAAGCGCATCAAGCCCGAAGAGTTCAAGTCCGTGCGGACCGTTGGCGACGTGATTGCCGCGGTCCACACGTTGCTCGCGCGCGCGTGACGATGGCGGTGACGGGCATGCGGGCGACTACCGGCACCGGCTTGCCGCGCTGGGCAGGCGTCGCGGCCAGGGCGGCGCTGCGCGTGGCCTATCCGCTCGTCATCCTGTTCGCGTGGCAAAGCATGTCGCCGCGCTACGTCGGTTGCCTGCTGGTCGCGTTGCTGTGGCTGCAGCGCACGATCGGCAAGGGCCCGCTGGCGCAGGCGCTCAAACGGCTCACGGCGCTCGACTGGTGCGTGGCCGGCGCCTTGACCGCGATGTCCGTCGCGATTGCCATGACCGATAGCGCACGGCTTCTTCATCTCTATCCCGCATGCGTGAGTGCCGGCCTGCTGGTCGCGTTCGGCGCGACGCTGCGGGGCGGTCCGAGCATGGTTGAAAAATTCGCGCGGCTGACCCATCCCGAGCCGAGCCCGGAAATCGTCCGGTACACGCGGCGTGTGACCCAGGTGTGGTGCGCGTTCTTCATCGCGAACGGCGGCTTCTCGGTCTATACGGCGCTGTGCTGGAGCAGTGCGGCGTGGGCGCTTTACAACGGGCTGATCGCGTACGGGCTGATCGGTGCGTTGCTCGCGGGCGAGTGGCTGTGGCGCAGCTTCTTCATCGCCGCCAGGCAAAAACGGGCAGGCGTCGCATGATCGCGCTGCACGAAATGCTGGATGCCGAAGCGGATAGCGGCGTGGCGGTCTGCCGGGATGGCGCCGAGGTGCTGACGCTGGGCGATCTGCGTGCTCGCGCGGACGCGATTGCGCACGCGGTGGAGGCGAGCGGTGCGCGACGGGTCGCGATCTGTACGGACGATCCGTACGCGTTCGCGTGCGCGTTCTTCGCGGTGGCGGCGGCGCACGCGGAAATCGTGATTCCGGCCAGCAACGCGCCCGGTTATCTCGGCGATCTGGCTCATGCGTACGACCTGATGCTGGATGCGCGGGCACTGGCCGCGTGCGTGCGCGACACGGACGGCGAATCGGCAATCGCTGCCCGCCCGATCGACGCTGCCGCGGCGGTGACGCTCTACACGTCGGGCAGCAGCGGCACCGCGAAGCCCGTGCGCAAGTCGCTCGCGCAGTTCGACGCCGAAGTGCGCACGTTGCAGCGCGAATGGGCAAGCCAGGCCGGTGCGGCCGTGACGCTGTCGAGCGTGCCGCATCACCATATCTACGGACTGCTGTTCAGGATCCTGTGGCCGCTGGCGGCGGGCCGGGCATTCGACCGGACGACGGTGCTCGAGCCGCTGCAACTCCAGCAGCGGCTGGCCGAATACGGCGGCGGTGTCGTGGTTTCCACGCCGTCGCAACTGATGCGCTGGCCGGCATTGCCCGGCTTTCCGATGCAGGCGCCCGCGCCGTGCGCGTTCTTCTCGTCGGGCGGCCCGCTGTCGGCCGACGCGGCGACGGCCTATGCGAACGCGTTCGGCGCAGCCCCGCTCGAGATCTTCGGCAGTACCGAAACCGGCGGCATCGCGTGGCGGCGTCAGGATGTCTCGCCTGCATGGCAGCCGCTGACGGGCGTCGACGTGCGCTGCGACGACGATGGCGTGCTGTGCGTTCGCTCGGCCCATCTCGGTCACGATCGCTGGCACCACACCGACGACACCGCACGGTTCGACGCGCACGGTCGCTTCGTACTCGCGGGCCGGCGCGATCGCGTCGTCAAGCTCGATGGCAAGCGCGTTTCGCTGCCGGAACTCGAGGCGCGGCTGGTTGCGCACGCATACATCGAACAGGCGGCGGCCGTGGTGGTCGACGGCACGACGCGCGCGCACGTGGGCGTCGTCGCGGTATTGACCGCGGCGGGGCGCGACGCGCTGGTCGCGGACGGACGGGTTGCCGTTGCCACGGCCTTGCGGCATGCGCTCGGCGATTATTTCGATGCGGCCGCATTGCCGCGCTACTGGCGATTCCCGCACGCGATGCCGTTCGATGCGCGCGGCAAATTGCCGGCCGCCGCGCTGGCGGCCGCATTCACGGCCACGCCGGAAGGCTTCGAACTGCTCGCATCATGGCGCAGCGACGACGCGCTCCATTACGAGCTGCGCGTGCCGGCCGCGCTCGCGCATTTCGAAGGGCATTTTCCGGGGCTGCCGATCCTGCCCGGGGTCGTGCAAATCGACTGGGCCGCGCGTCTTGCCGGCCGCGAGATGCCGGCCGCGCGCGAAATCCGTTCCATCGACCACCTGAAATTCAAGGCGCCGGTGCCGCCGGGTGCGGTGCTGGCGCTGCGCATCGCGCACGACCCCGTACGTGGCTGCGCGCGCTTCGCGTTCCGCTGCGGTGGACGCGAATGCACGTCCGGCGTGCTGGTCTACGGCGCGGCGGCGTGATGAACGGCACCTGCATCGTCATTCCGATCTATAACCATCACGCGGCGATAGGCGGCACGCTGGCGCGCCTCGTCGTGCACGGCCTGCCGATCCTCGTGGTCGACGACGGCAGCGACGAGCCGACGCAACAGGCGCTGGCCACGCTGGTGGCACGGTATGCGACCTGCGTGACGCTGCTGCGCTTGCCTGTCAACGCCGGCAAGGGCGCGGCGGTCATGGCAGGATTGCGCGCCGCGCGCGAGCGTGGTTACCGGCATGCGATCCAGATCGATGCCGACGGCCAGCACGACGCCGCCGACGTGCCGAAGTTCGTGGCGGCCGCACGGGCCGAGCCGCACGCCGTGATTCTCGGCCGGCCGCGTTTCGACGACAGCGTGCCGAAGGCGCGCCTGTACGGCCGCTACCTCACGCACGCATGGGTATGGGTTGAAACGCTGTCGCTCGACATTCCCGATGCGATGTGCGGGTTTCGTCTTTATCCGGTCGACGCAGTCTGCGAACTGATCGACGCGGTATCGCTGCCGACGCGGATGGCGTTCGACAGCGAAATCCTGGTCCGGCTGCACTGGCGCGGCCTGTCGTTCAGGACGATTCCGACGCGCGTGATCTACCCGACCGACGGCGTGTCGCATTTCGACGTGTGGCGCGACAACGTGCGCATTAGCGCGAGTCATACGCGGCTCGTCGCGGGGATGCTCGCGCGCGCGCCGCTGCTGCTGAGCCGCCGGCTCGTCGGACGGCGCGGCGCGTCGCCGGCGGCGCGCACGCGCGCATGGTGGCGCATGCCGGAACGCGGCAGCCGGATCGGCATGGCGTTGCTGGCCCTCAGTTGCCGCTGGTTCGGCAAGGGCTTTACATCGTTCTGGCTGCATCCGATCGTCGGCTATTTCGTGCTGACGAATCGCTCGGCGCGCACCGCGTCGCATGCGTATATCGCGCGCCTGCGCGACGCGCAAGCCGCGGCCGTGCCGAAACCGGGATGGCGCAGTGCATACCGGCACATGCTGGCCTTCGCGCAGGCGGGATTCGACAAGTTCGTCGCATGGTCCGGCCGCCTCGACGAACTCGACGTGCGCTTCGACGACTCGTCCGCGTTCGATGCGCTCGCAACGAGCGGGCGCGGCGCGCTCGTGATCGGCGCGCATCTGGGCAACCTGGAGATGACCCGCGCGCTTGCGCTGCGCGATGCGCACACCAAGGTGACGGCGATCGTCTACACCGAACATGCGAAGCGCTTTACGGGCGTGCTTGCCGGTGCGAACCAGGAATTCGGCAAGCAGCTCGTCGAGGTGTCGGACTTCGGGCCGGATACGGCGATGATGATGCAGTCGCGCATCGACGCGGGCGAACTGCTCGTGATCGTTGGCGACCGCGTGCCGCCACACGATTCCGGCAAGACGGTCGACGCGCGTTTTCTCGACGCGACGGCCCCGTTCGCGCAGGGCCCGTACATCCTCGCTCACGCACTCGGCTGCCCGGTCTACCTGTTCTTCTGCCTGAAGGAGATGCACGGCTACCGGCTCTATTTCGAGCCGTTCGCCGAGCGGATCGCGCTGCCGCGGCGCGAGCGCGCCGCACACGTCGCGGCCTGGGCGCAGCGCTATGCCGCACGGCTCGAACACTATTGCGGCAAGGCACCCTATCAATGGTTCAACTTCTTCGATTTCTGGGCGCGGCCCGATGGAGGTCCGCGTGGCGGAGCATGACATGAACGACGGCGCGGCAGCCGCGGACGGCGACGCGAACGCGAACCGGCCGGCCGTCGTGGTCGGCGGCCGGCATCTGACGATCGAGGACGTCGTCGCGATCGCCCGCGACGGCGCGCCGCTTGCGTTGAATGAAGGCGCCGCATGGCGCGCGCGGATCGAGCGCGGTGCAACCTGGCTGCGCGACTATCTCGCGAATGGCGGCACGCTGTACGGCGTCACGACCGGCTACGGCGATGCCTGCGTGGTCGAGGTGCCGCCGTCGCTCGTCGAAGCGTTGCCGCTGCAGTTGACCCGGTATCACGGCTGCGGGATGGGCGACTGGTTCGATGCGACGCAAACGCTGTCCATCATCGTCGCGCGGCTCAACTCGCTGGCCTACGGCTATTCGGGCGTGCGGTTCACGTTGCTCGAACGGCTGGCCGACCTGGTGAATCACCGCATCCTGCCGCGCATTCCGTCGGAAGGGTCGGTCGGCGCAAGCGGCGACCTGACACCGCTGTCCTATGTCGCCGCGGCGCTGGTCGGCGAACGCACCGTCGTGTTCGAGGGCGACGAGCGGAACGCGCGGGACGTATGGGACGCGATCGATCGCGTGCCGTTGACGCTCGCGCCGAAGGAAGGGCTCGCCCTGATGAACGGCACGGCGGTCATGACGGGGCTGGCCTGTCTCGCGTTTGCGCGCGCCGATCACCTGACGCGGATCGCGACGCGCCTGACCGCATTGACGACCGTCGCCCTCGACGGGCGAGCGGGGCATTTCGATGCGCGCTTGTTCGATGCGAAACCGCATGCGGGGCAGGCGGAGGCGGCCGCATGGATCCGCGCCGACCTGACCGGGCGCGATGAATTGCCCGGGCGTCGCCTGCAGGATCGCTATTCGGTGCGGTGCGCGCCGCACGTGATCGGCGTGGCGCGCGACGCGCTGTCGTGGATGCGCCGCGATATCGAGAACGAGCTGAACAGCGCAAACGACAATCCGCTGATCGATCCGGACGAAGGATGCGTGCTGCACGGCGGCAACTTCTACGGCGGTCATATCGCGTTCGCGATGGATGCGCTGAAGACCGCGGTGGCCAACCTCGCGGACCTGATGGATCGCCAGCTCGCGCTGCTGGTCGACGACAAGTTCAGCAACGGCCTGCCGCGCAACCTGACGGGCGCGGCCCCGGAACGGGCGGCGATCAATCACGGGTTCAAGGCCGTGCAGATCTCGTCTTCCGCGTGGACGGCGGAGGCGCTGAAGCACACGATGCCGGCAAGCGTGTTCTCGCGCTCGACGGAGTCGCACAATCAGGACAAGGTCAGCATGGGGACGATCGCCGCACGCGATTGCCTGCGCGTGCTGGCTTTGACCGAACAGGTCGCCGCGGCGCATGTGCTCGCGACCGTGCAGGCCGTCCGTCTGCGGCTGCGCGATGATCCGCGGACCCAGCTGTCGCCTGCGCTGCGCGCATTCGTCGACGACATCGGTCGTCAATCGCCGCTGGTGGTCGAGGATCGCCCGCTCGAAGCGGAGCTGCGCGCGCTGACCGCACGCCTGGCCGCATGCGAACCGATCGGCGGAGCATCCGGTGGATTCCGGCACGGGGAGGCCGCATGAACGCGTCTCGTCCGCCGCTGAGCGCGACGGCTCGCGTCGAGGTCCAGTTTCATGATGTCGATGCGATGAACGTGTGCTGGCACGGCCATTATCTGAAGTACTTCGAAAGCAGTCGCGCGGCATTGCTGCGCATGATCGACTACGACTATCCGGCGATGCTGGCGTCGGGTTACATGTGGCCGGTCGTGGAGGCCCATCTGAAGTACGTGCGTCCGGCCCTGTACGGCCAGCAGCTCGACGTGCGCGCCACGCTGCTCGAATTCGAGAACCGGCTGAAGATCGGTTACGAAATCGTCGACGCGGCCT
The DNA here is from genome assembly GCF_017104825.1 of Burkholderia sp. Ac-20345. Classification (NCBI taxonomy): domain Bacteria; kingdom Pseudomonadati; phylum Pseudomonadota; class Betaproteobacteria; order Burkholderiales; family Burkholderiaceae; genus Burkholderia; species Burkholderia sp. Ac-20345. The sequence goes on from NZ_JAAGPO010000094.1 coordinate 9,053, forward strand.
CCGGCGAGCGTCTGACGAAGGGTTATACGGTGCAACTGGCTGTCGATGCGACGACGCGCGAACTGCAGTTCGTGTCGCCGCCGGCGCTGATCGAAAGGGTACATGCTCAATGGGCCTGAATTCGCGCACCAGAAGATTGGCGGCCGTGGTGCTCGCGGCCTGCGTGACGCTCGCCGGCGGCGAAGCGATGGCCGCCCCGGTGCCAGCCGCGGCCGCCGCGGTGGCTCGGCCGACGAATGCCGCACTCGTGTCCGACATCGCGGCGCGGCTCGCGCGGGTCGGCGCGATTCGCGCGGATTTTCGGCAGACCCAGACGCTGTCGGCGATGAAGCAGCCGCTCGTCAGTACCGGATCGATGTTGTTCGATCGCAAGTCGGGTGTCATCTGGCGAATCGACACGCCGTACAAGGCGACTTACGTGATTACCGACGGCGGCGTGCGAGAAGCCGGCACGGACGGACAACTCGTCGCGTCCCGCAGTGGCAGCCGTGGCGTCGCGCAGGTATCGCGGATGATGCGCGACATGCTCGGCGGTGACCTGTCGGCGTTGTACGCGCAGTTCGACGTCGAGGCGAGCGGCACGCCGGAACGGTGGCGGATGGTGTTGCGGCCGAATCAGCCGCAGCTCGCGCAGGCGGTCCGCGTGCTCGAAATGAGCGGCGGCGCGTATCTCGGCCGGCTCGACATGACGTTCGCCAACGGCAACGTGACCGCGCTGGAGTTTGCGCGGCCGACGCCGGTCGACGCGCCCGCGCCGGCCGAGCGCGCGTGGCTGGAGGCGCGGTAATGAATACGGCGCGCGACGTGATCGGCACATCGGGCGAACGCGCCCGGCGGCGCATGCTGTGCGCAGCATGGCTGCTCGTCGCGCTGGCAGCGCTCGCGTACAGCGTGTGGCGCTTCAGCGGGCCGGCCCCGTTGCAGACGAACCTGCTCGCGTTGCTGCCGGCCACCGAGGCCAATCCGGTTGCCGAACGGGCCGTCGACCTGCTCGGCGATGCGCTCGGCAATCGCACCGTCTACCTGGTGACCGACCCGGACGCCGCCCGCGCGAAGGCTGCCGCGAAGCAGTTCGGTGCGCGGCTCGACGCGAGCGGGGCCTTTCGTTCGGTGACCGTCGAGGTGCCGCCGTTCGATCTGTCGCAGATCGCGGCGACCTACCTGCCGGCTCGCTTCGGATTGCTGACGGCGGAGGATCGCAGGTCGCTCGAACTGGGCGACGCCGCGCTCGGCGAACAGCTGGTCCGGCGGCTCTATGCACCGCCCGTCGACGGCCTGCAGACGACGGTGGCCGACGATCCGTTCGGCTGGCTGCAGCACTGGCTCGGCGAGCTGCCGCTCGCGGCATCGAATCTGTCGCTCGAAGACGGGATGCTGGTGTCGCATCGCGACGGCGCAACCGGCGTGCTCGTGATGACGTCGCTGCCGGGCTCGGCCTATGAATCGAAGGTCCAGCACGCGGTGCGTGTCGCGACGGCCGATGCGGAGCGTGTGCTGGCGGCCGACTTCCGCGGCGTTCGCGTCGACCGGGCCGGCGCGGTGTTTTATGCGGAAGCGGCGCGTGCCAGTGCCGAGCGCGACGTGCACGTGATCGGCGCGGTGTCGCTGGCCGGCATCGCGCTGTTGCTGATGAGCGTATTTCGTTCGCCGCGCCTGCTGGTGCTCGCGTTTGCGTCGACGGCATTCGGCATCGTGTGCGCGCTGGCGGCAACGCTGCTCGTGTTCGGCAAGCTGCACCTGCTGACGCTGGTATTCGGCGTGAGCCTGATCGGCGAGGCCGTCGATTATTCGATCCAGTATTTCGTCGCGTATTTGTCTGCCGGGCGGCAATGGGACGCGCGGCGCGGCGCGGCGGCGGTCCGGCCGGCGCTTGCGGTGGCGCTGGCGACCAGTCTGCTGGGCTACGCGATCCTGATGTGGGTGCCGTTCCCGGCGCTGAAGCAGATCGCATGCTTTGCGATCGTCGGGATCGTCTGCGCGTTTGCCGCCGTCACCGGGTTCCTGCCACTCATGTTGACGCAGGGGCCCCGGCGCGTACCCTCCGGCGTTTTCTCGGGCGCGGCCCGGCTGCTGCGCGGATGGCAGTCGCTGCTCGCCGGCCGGCGCGCCGTGGTGGCCGCCGTGCTCGTCGCGCTGGTCGCGATCCCAGGCTGGGCACGCTTGACGAGCGACGACAACATTCATCTGCTGGTTCAGCGCGATGCGAGTCTGGCTCGACAGGAGGGCAATATCCGCGCGGCGGTCGGGCTCGCGAATACCGCACAGTTCTTCGTCATCCAGGGCGCGTCGCGGGAACAGGTACTCGAGCGCTCGGAGGCGCTGGTCGGGGCGCTCGCTCAGCAGCAGGTCGGCCGCGTGCAGTCGATCGCGACGTTCGTGCCTTCGGCGAAGCAGCAAGCACATGACCGCGCCGTGCTCGGCACGCACGTGTTTGCCGATGTCGGTGCGTTGCGCGAGACGCTCACGAAGGCCGGTTTCCGCGACGACGTTGCCGACGCGTGGATTCAGGCGTTTTCCCGCCATGCCGCGACGACGCTGTCGGTCGACACCTGGCTGGCGGCACGCTGGTCGGCACCGTTCCGGCATCTGTGGCTCGGGCGCGTGGACGGCGGCGCCGGTCCCGTCGAGGCGGCACTGGCGATTCCGGAACGGGTCGATGCGACGAACGCGGCGACGTTCGCGGCCCTCGCGCGCACGCTGCCGGGCGTGTCGTGGGTCGACAAGGCCGCGAGCGTGTCGAATCTGTTCGGCGCGTATCGGGTCGACAGCGGCCTGTGGCTGGCCGGCGCGCTGGTCGTGGTCGCCGCACTGCTGATGTGGCGATACGGCCGGCGCGGCGGCATCGCGACGACGTTGCCGGTCGTGTTCGCCATCGCGTTGACGCTGGCGGCGTTCGGCTATGCGCGGGTGCCGCTCACGCTGTTCAACTGGCTGGCGCTGATGCTGGTGCTCGGCGTGGGCGCCAACTATGCGGTGTTCCTCCGCGAAGGCTGCATGCGCGATAGGGAAGGCGTTGGCGCCGTGTGGACCGGCGTGCTGCTGTCGGCGGCCACGACGTTGCTGTCGTTCGGCATGCTCGGGGCGAGCGCGATGCCCGCGCTGCGCAGCTTCGGCACGACGCTCGCGATGGGCATCGTATGTTCGGTGCTGTTCGCGCCGCTCGCCACGCCTTCCGCGAAGGAGTGTCGCGCATGAATTCGAAACAGACGCCGGCCTACCTGTCCGCGCCCGGCATGATCAACGCGCTTGGCGCAACGACCGACGAGATCGTCGACGCATTGCGCATCGGCGTCGCAGCGGGCATGGCGCCGCGTGCCGAGGTTGCCGGCGGCGGTTGGGTCGGGTGCGTACGATCGGCGCTCGACATCGCGCCGCCTGCATCGCTCGCGCATTTCGACTGCAGGAACAATCGGCTGTTGCTTGCCGCGCTGGCGCAGATCGGCTCCGTCGTCGACGCGGCGATCGCGCGTCATGGCCCGCGCCGGGTCGGCGTCGTGATCGGCACGAGCACGTCCGGGATCCAGGCGGCGGAGCAGGCGCTCGCCCAGCGTGCCGCGACCGGCACGATGCCCGCCGGATTCGATTACCGGCAGATGGAAATCGGCACGGCCGCGCCGTTCGTGCGTGCGGTACTGGGTGTCGGCGGGCCGGCCTACACGCTGTCGACGGCCTGCACGTCGAGCGCGAAGGCGTTCGCGGCTGCACGCCGCCTGCTGCGGCTGAAGCTGTGCGACGCGGTTGTCGTCGGCGGAGCGGATTCGCTGTGCGAGCTGACACTGCAGGGTTTCGCGTCGCTCGAATCGGTCAGCCCGGGCCGGACCAATCCGATGAGCCGGAACCGCAGCGGCATCACCATCGGCGAAGGCGCCGCGCTGTTCGTGATGAGTCGCGACGAAGCCGCGGTCCGCCTGGCCGGCGTCGGCGAGTCGAGCGATGCGCATCACATCTCGGCACCGGACCCGGCGGGATACGGCGCCGAGGACGCGCTGCGTGGCGCGCTCGCGGATGCCGGTGTGGCTTCGTCCGCGATCGGCTACGTGAATCTGCATGCGACGGCGACGCGCCTGAACGACGAGATGGAAGCGAACGTGACGGCGCGCGTGTTTCCGCACGGCGTGCCGGCGAGCGGCACCAAGCCGCTGACGGGGCACATGCTCGGCGCGGCGGGCGCGACCGAGCTCGGCTTCGGCTGGCTGACGCTGGCCCGCGGGATCGCACTGCCGACCCACGTCTGGGACGGCGAACGCGATCCCGCGCTGCCGGACCTCGACCTCGTCGACCGCGAGCGCCGTCTGGCCGGCGATGCAACGGGACGTTACGTGATGAGCAATTCGTTCGCTTTCGGCGGCAGCAATGCCAGCCTGATTCTGGGAACCTGACATGCATGCCGGACCATTGATCGACGCGCTGCACGGCGGCGCGGATATTCCCGTCGGCAACGTGCGGGACGTGTTGCCGCATCGCGGCACGATGCTGTTGCTCGACGCGATCGAGCGCTGCTCGGAAACCGGTATCGAGGTGAGCGCACGCGCGCGCCGCGATGCGTGGTACGCCGACGGCAACGGTGCGATGCCGGCATGGATCGGCATCGAGCTGATGGCGCAGGCGATCGCCGCGCATGTCGGCCTGCTCGCCGCGCATGCGGGCGGCCGCGCGAAGCCGGGCGTGCTGCTCGGTGCGAATCGCTATGTCGCGCATCGCACCGCGTTCTCCGCCGGCACGGCGCTGCGCATCGTCGCGCGGGAACTGCTGCGTGGCGACGAGGGGCACGGCGCGTACGAGTGCGCGATTCATGCCGACGGCACGTGCTGCGCGGAAGCCGTCGTCAAGGTGTACCAACCGAATGATTTTCAATCTTTTATCGAAGGGAGCTTCAACTCATGACTCGGCGAGTTCTCGTGACAGGGGCGAGCCGCGGCATCGGCCGCGCCGTGGCACTGCGCATGGCGTCCGACGGTTTCGCCGTGACGGTGCATTGCCGCACCGGCCGCGCCGATGCGGACGCGGTCGTCGCGACGATTCGCGCGCAGGGCGGCACGGCCAGCGTGCTGCAGTTTGACGTGCGCGACCGCGCGGCGTGCCGGGCTGAACTGGAAGCCGACGTCGAAGCGAACGGCGCGTACTACGGGATCGTGTGCAATGCGGGCGTGACGCGGGATGGCGCGTTTCCGGCGCTGTCCGAGGAGGACTGGGACATCGTGATCGAAACCGGGCTGGACGGCTTCTACAACGTCGTTCATCCGCTGACCATGCCGATGGTGCGCCTGCGCGGCGGCGGCCGCATCGTGACGATCGCGTCCGTGTCGGGCGTGATCGGCAATCGCGGCCAGGTCAACTACAGCGCCGCGAAGGCCGGCCTGATCGGCGCGACCAAGGCGCTCGCGGTCGAACTGGCGTCGCGCAAGATCACGGTCAATTGCGTCGCGCCCGGGCTGGTCGATACGGGCATGCTCGACGAGGTGCCGCTGGAGCATGCATTGAAAGCAGTACCGATGGCCCGCGTCGGCCAGCCCGACGAAGTCGCGGCGGTCGTCGGCTTCCTGATGTCGGATGCGGCGAGCTACGTCACCCGGCAAGTGATCGGCGTGAACGGCGGGATGGTGTGATGAAGCGAGTCGTCGTGACGGGGATGGGCGGCGTGACCGCGTTCGGTCAAGGCTGGCCGGAAATCGAGGCGCGCCTGCGCGCCGGGTGCAACGCGGTGCGGCGCATGCCGGAATGGGATTGCTACGAAGCGCTGCATACGCGGCTCGCGTGCCCGCTGCCGTCGTTCGAGCTGCCGGCCGGGTATCCGCGCAAGAAGACGCGTTCGATGGGGCCGGTATCGATGTATGCGGTACGCGCAAGCGAGCTGGCACTGGCGGATGCGGGTCTGGCCGACGACCGGTCGATCAGCGATGGCCGGATGGGTGTCGCGTACGGATCGTCGTCGGGATCGGTCGAGCCGATCCGGGCATTCGGCACGATGATCGAGACGGGTTCGATGCGGGACGTCACCTCGAACAGTTATGTGCAGATGATGCCGCATACGACGGCAGTCAACGTCAGCCTGTTCTGGGATCTGAAAGGCCGGATCGTGCCGACATCGTCCGCCTGCGCGTCCGGCAGCCAGGCGATCGGCTATGCGTACGAGGCGATCGCGACGGGCAAGCAGGCGCTGATGCTCGCGGGCGGCGCGGAAGAACTGTCCGGCCCGGCGGTCGCCGTGTTCGACACGTTGTATGCGACCAGCACGCGCAACGATGCCGCGAACCTGACGCCGCGCCCGTTCGACGCCGCGCGCGACGGACTGGTGGTCGGCGAGGGCGCGGCGACGCTGGTGCTCGAGGAATACGAGCACGCGATCGCGCGCGGCGCGACGATCCATGCGGAGATCGTCGGCTTCGGCTGCAATTCCGACGGTGCGCACATCACCCAGCCGACTGCCGGGACGATGGCGGTCGCGATGCGTCTCGCGCTCGGCGACGCAAGACTCGATGCGGGCGCAATCGCCTACGTGAACGCGCACGGCACGTCGACCGACCGCGGCGACGTGGCGGAAAGTCACGCGACGGCGTCCGTGTTCGGCGAACGCATGCCGATCAGCTCGCTGAAGAGCTATGTCGGGCACACGCTGGGCGCATGCGGCGCGCTCGAGGCGTGGTGGACGATCGAGATGATGAAGCGCAACTGGTATGCGCCGACGCTCAATCTCGAGACGGTCGATCCGGCCTGCGCGCCGCTCGACTACATCATCGGCGACGCCCGCCGGATCGATGCGGAATTCGTGATGAGCAACAACTTCGCGTTCGGCGGGATCAACACGTCGTTGATCTTCCGGCGCATCGCCGCGTGACGGTGCTCCGGAGCGGGGCATCGCGCGTCGTCGTCACGGGGCTCGGCATCGTGTCGTGCGCCGGCAATTCGCTCGACGAAGTATCGGCCGCGCTGCGTGCCGGTCGTTCGCGTATCACCCGCATCGACGCATGGCGCGAGCGCGGCTTTCGCAGTCAGGTCGCCGGCGTGGCCTCCGTCGCCTCGACGGCGCGGTTCGCGCGCAAGCACGAGCGCTTCATGGGCGACACGGCGCGCTTTGCCGCGCATGCGGCCGCGTCGGCGCTCGACGATGCGGGCCTCGATGTCGACATGCTCCGTTCGCCGCGGGCGGGCGCGATCGTCGGGTCCGGCATCGGATCGATGGCCGATTACGACGACGCGATGGCGATCGCGCAGCAGCGCGGCATCGACAAGACACCGCCCTATGTCGTGCCGAAAGCGATGAGCAGCACGGCGTCGGCATGCGTCGCGCAGTTGTTCGGCATCGAGGGCGTGTCGTATTCGCCGTCGTCCGCCTGCACGAGCGGGGCGCTCGCGATCGGACAAGCGGCGCAATTGATCCGCTCCGGATGTCAGGACCTCGTGCTGGCCGGTGGCAGCGAGGCGCTGCACGACAACATGACGTTGATGTTCGACGCGATGGGTGCGTTGTCCAGCGGTTACAACGAGACGCCGGACTGCGCGTCGCGTCCGTATGCGCTCGGCCGCGACGGCTTCGTGATCGCGTCCGGTGCGGGCATCCTCGTGCTCGAATCGCTCGAGCATGCACGCGCGCGCGGTGCGCGAATCTACGCGGAGATCAGCGGGTTCGGCCAATGCACGGACAGCGCCGGCATGGCCACCCCTCATGCGCCGGGCATCGCGCGGGCGATGCGCGGCGCGCTCGACGGTCGCGGACGGCGTCCGGACTACGTCAATACGCATGCGCCGTCGACGCCGCTCGGCGACATCGAGGAACTGAAGGCGCTTGGCGACGTATTCGGCGGCGACGTGCCGGCGTTCTCGTCGACGAAAGGCATGACGGGGCATCCGCTTGGCGCGAGCGGTGCGCACGAAGCGATCTATACGATGCTGATGATGCGCGACGGTTTCGTCGCGGGCACGGCCGTCGGCCACGCGCCCGATCCGGCGATCGCCGACATGCCGCTCGTGCGCGACGCGCGCGAATGCGCGATCGAGCGCGCGCTGTCAGTTTCGTTCGGATTCGGCGGCAGCTGTGCAAGTGTGTTGTTGGACGCCTGGAAGGGCGATTGAAGTGAACTTACTGAGCTGAGAGGACGATAACAATGAAGCACAAACGACATCTGGCCGGCATGTTGGTCGCGGCAGCGTTGCTGACAGGGTGTGGCACCGTGGTACGTTCGCTGCCTCTGCCGGCGGCGGCAACGGCACCGGACACGAGTGGTGTCGCGATTTATTTCGGTGCGCAGCCGCACCCGGACGTCAAGACCAGCATCGGTCCGCGTTCGGAGTCCGTACGTGTTTCGCGCGGGGCGCAAACGGAGCAGCCGACGTGCGAGCAGGCGCTCACCGAGGCATTGAATCGCCTTCGCATCTATGCGAAGAACCATGGCGGGAATGCGGTCATCAACGTGACGACGCGTTTCCATGAGAAGCGCTCGGATTCGACGACCGAATATACGTGCGGCGTGAGCGGTAGCGCCGGCGCGATTGTCGTGTCGGGCGACGTCGTGCAGCTGAACGCGAAATGAGGAGAGTCCACGTGAAATATCGCATTGCACTGGCACTGCTCGGCGCGACGTTCGCGGCCTCGGCCGCCCACGCACGGAACACGATCGATACCTATCCGATCGAGAGCGCATTGAAGAGCGAAGAAGGCAAGCTCGACGATGGTGTCGCGCTCTATTTCGGCGATCAGGCGCATCCGGGCGTCACCAAGTCGTACGGCGTGGTTGCGACCAACAAGAAGACCAACGCCGCGGGCAAGAGCGACGAGGAGGCCTGCCAGCATGTGTTCCTGTCGGCCGTGATCGAGCTTCAGGCGCGCGCGCGCAAGGAGGGCGGCAATGCGGTGGTCGGTATCAAGAGCAACTACCGCAACGTGTCGCGTTCCAGCTCGACCGAGTTCACTTGCGGTGCCGGTGCATTCGTGGCCGGCGCGGCGCTGACGGGCGAGGTCGTGACGCTGAAGCGCTAACCCGCACGCGTCGGGGCCGCCGGCGGGCGGCCTAGCTCGCTCAGGCGGGCTTGCGCGCGGCGACGTTGACGAGCGTCTCGCGGCGCTTGCCCGGCTTCGATGCGTACAGGCCGATGCGCTCGAGGAGTCCGAAGTCTTTCGCGCGGCTCCACCACAGGTACGGAAACGACACGTTGCCGGATTCGAACGCGAACCCGGCATCGCGAAGCATCGCAAGGTAGCCGTCGGCGCTTCTCTGAACCTCCATCGGGTGCCGGAACAGCAGCCGGATCACCCACGACTTGATGTACGCGTCGGTCGATTCGGCGAACAGCAGCAGCCCACCGGGTTTCAGCACACGGCGAAAGTCAGCCAGCGCTGGCTCCTGATCGACGAGATGGTGAAAGGTCTGATGGCAAAACACGATGTCGACACTCGAATCGGCTAGCGGAATCTGAGTGCAGTCGGCATGATGCAACTCGACAGGCGTTGCGCAGTGACGTGCTTCTCCCGACGCATGCGCGAGCGAGTCATTGTGGCAATCGATACCGATGATCTTGTCGGGCGAGAACGCTTCGCTCAGCAGGCGGAACGACTTGCCTTGACCGCAGCCTGCATCGAGGATGACGGGCGCCGCCGGCAGCGGCGCCGCGATGAGTCGCTTCAAATCGTCGATGGCCACCCTAAGCACGCGATGCTCCCATGTATGCGTGCGGAGAAACCAGACGCCGAATCGGGTTTCGGGAACATAGGCGGGGGCGTGCGTGCGGCAGGACGTCATGGGCCTCTCGTCGGAATCTTGGATTTGTTTGAGCGGCTATTGTAGTTTGCAACGCAAAATCGTGGCGTGAGAAACGTAAGATACCCAATCAATCGAAATGAATTGGCAAGCATGAACGAAATGAAATCGAATTCCGTCGACGTCGCGATCATTGGGGCGGGGCCGTCTGGTGCTGTCGCGGCGGCCCTGCTGCGCAAGGCCGGCCGCTCGGTGCTGGTGCTCGAGCGCCAGCATTTTCCGCGCTTTTCGATTGGCGAAAGCCTGTTGCCGCAGAGCATGCGGTATCTCGAAGAGGCGGGCATGCTGCAGGCAGTCGTCGAGGCCGGCTTCCAGTTCAAGAACGGCGCGTATTTCGTTTATCGGGACAGGATGTCATCGTTCGATTTTCGCGAGAAGTTTTCCGAGGGCTGGGGAACAGCCTATCAGGTCGAACGTGCGCCGTTCGACGATCTGCTGATCCGTTGCGCGGCCGAGCAGGGCGCGGACGTGCGGTTCGGCCATACCGTGCGCGCTTTCCAGCCTGGCGATACGCCACGGCTCGACGTCGTCGACGAGGCCGGCCACGAATATTTCGTTCAATCGGCGTTCGTGCTCGATGCGAGCGGATTCGGTCGTGTGCTGCCGCGACTGCTGGGGCTCGAGGCGCCGACTGGCCTGCCGACGCGCGCGGCCATCTTTTCGCATGTCGAAGACAGCCTCCCGGCTGGGTCGACCGATCGCGACAAGATATGCATTGCCGTCCATCCGGAGCGACGTGACGTGTGGTTCTGGATGATCCCGCTGACGAATGGGCGTTCGTCGGTCGGCTGCGTGGCCGATGCAGCGTTTCTGGACGTGCCGGAAGCGAAGCAGGAATCGCTGTTGCGCGAATTGCTGCAGAGCGAGCCGACGCTGTCGCCGCTGGTCGGCAGCAAGCCGTTCGTGATGCCGGTGCGCCGCATCTCGGGCTATGCGTCGAATGTTGAGTCCCTGCACGGCCACGGCTATGCGCTGCTCGGTAACGCGGGCGAATTCCTCGATCCGATCTTCTCGTCGGGCGTGACGATCGCGATGCGGTCGGCCCATCTGGCGGTCGCCACACTCGAACGGCAGTTACGCGGCGAGACGGTCGACTGGGCCCGTGATTACGATATCGCGCTGCGCAAGGGTATCGACACGTTCCGCACCTTCGTCGAACGCTGGTACTCTGGAGCGCTGCAAGACATTGTGTTTCACGAAGACAAGGCATCCGACGTGAAACGCATGGTCTGCTCGATATTGGCGGGTTATGCGTGGGACGAGTCGAATCCGTTTGTACGTGAACCGGTGCGGGGCCTCGATATCCTTGCGCAGTTATGTTGTTCAAAGGGAGGCGACTGACGTCGCTTCGTAGCGAGTGATGCTAAATGCATCTGGTCTTCACCTCGGTCGAGGTTACGTTGGATCCTCATCAACTAATTGCAATGTGCCTTTACTCGGCCCTGGTACTGATCGTTCCGGGACCGACTAACACGTTACTTTTTTCATCCGGAATCGGTGTCGGTCTGGCGCGAACACTCCCGCTCTTGCTCGCCGAGGGCACAGGCTACGTGATCTCTATCTCTGTTTGGGGAGTGTCGCTGCTGGCGTTCGCTGTGGAGCATCCTCAAGTCTTGAGCGTGATCAAGGTAGCATGCGCGTCGTATCTGCTGCTACTGGCCGCAAAAATGTGGACGCGGGGCAGGCTGGTAGAGGATCAACGTCCGAAGACGGTGACGTGGCGGGACGTATTCGTCGCAACGCTATTGAATCCGAAGGCTTTTCTGCTTGCCAGCGCTGCGTTTCCGCTTCGGGCGTTTCATGATGCCAATAACTGGGCCGTCGCATTCTGTGCGTTTCTGTTGGTCCTCTTGCCCGTTGGGACTGGCTGGGCAAGCCTCGGGTGCGTGACAAGAATACTGGCATCCGGGCCGCGCCATATCACGGCTCTGCTTCGTTCGGCGTCTGTGCTGCTGGTTCTGTTCTCCGGGACTCTGCTGTATTCACTCGTCAAATGACTTTCCTATGGCTGTGCTACTTGAACCTGGAAAGTTGGATCTCCATCGCGAAGAGGGGTGAACATATTCGGTGCAACCCAGGCTTACAGTGGTTAGGGATACCATGCCCGCGAAGCCAGCCCGAAGGCTGTCGCGTAGCGTCACGGAGTCGTTATTTCCAGTCATTCACGCACGTATTGTGCGGTCCTCGCATCGCGAACCACCTTGACGCGGAACGCACGATTCAGATCGACATGAGGCGTTCTCGGATCCGTCACCGGCAGTACCGCGCCAATTACTCCACGATGCGTGTACTGATGAACGATGCATCGATTTCCACCAGGTTGAAGGCAGGCGCGTTGCGAATAAAGGTCGTTCACATCCTTCGATCCTGGTTGCCTGACGAGATCGCCGCCGTCCGCAGTGGTGCGCGCCATCCATACCGGGACGCCGCGGAGGCAGTCATCGTCTTCGGGGTAGGCATAGTTTAAGTAGTCGCCGAAGACCGACGGGGTCGAATAGATGATGACCTGGATGTCTGGATAGAGAGCCTTGGCACGCGTAATCCAAGAACAAATCGCGTGCGCATAGAAGCGCCCGTAAAAGCGCCGAGCTGAAGCGCTGGTCCGCTCATTATTCAGTTTTTGTTCAACGTCGAGCGCGAGGATACGTCCAGAAAGTCCGGAAAATGAGATGTGAGGAACATCGGAAAGCCCTTGGGCTTCGAGAAAATTTGGAAGGGTATCCGCGCTTTCGACACCTTTCCGCTCAAATTCCTTTAAGTATTCCTGGATCGACGCTTTGCTATCGGTGGTGAGCGTTGCATAATTATTTTCATCGCGCATCGCCGCGGGGATCGGCATGAATACATAAGGAATCGTTGTCCATTGCTCACGCGCCAGTGCGGCTGCATGTGTGCGGTATCCACCATCAAGCCGGAGAAACGCGAATTTCGCACCACACTTGGAATACCGCCCGTAATCCTTGATGACATTGTTTGACGACAGATCAATTCCATAAAGTAGGCCAGACACGTCCTTCAGTCCTACGAATCCGTCGAGGATTGCCCCCGTATCGGTGTGGTTCCACGGCGCTCTTGGATTCTGTATCGCAGCAGGTAGGGGCGCCGTATACTTGGGTGCCGGACAGTCGCCGGCTGCCGACGCGTAGTGGCCGGCCCCTAGGCAGAGCGATAACAGAGCTGCCATTAAAAACCGACACATGAAAGTGTTTCGTGCCGCGTGCCAACGAGCATAAGCGTTCATTTCCACACCTCCGGATGCCTCGCATGTTGCAGCAATGCTGCAAGATCTGCTTCACTCCCGTAGAACCTGTCGAGATCGAGCGGAGAGTCCTTGCCAAATAGCGCAAATCCTCCGTACGACGTGTATTGTTGAAAGATGCAGCGGTTCGTGCCGTCCGGCATTTTGCACAGATCCCCTAGGGCCTGCGCGGTCCGCTCGGCACGGTCGGCGCCGTCACGCGAACCATCGGATGTGTGTAGAGAAATCCAGATCCCTCCGGCACGCAGATCACAAGGTGCATTGCCAAGATCGTAGTCGCTGAAGATGGATGCCGATGTGAAGACAATGATCCGTTGCCCAGCGAAACTCGGATGGCGGTGTACGGTCTCGATCCAGTGGCACGCGGAGGCGCCATATGCCTTTCCGATGGCCCTCCGGTCGTCGTCCCCATATCGCTGCTGGGGTCTCTCCATCAAAGCGAGAACGATCGGAAGATAGGGCTTCCCGTGATCGCCAGGCGCAACATCGCGCAGCGGATCGGCAAGCAGGAGCTGGCCGAAGCGTTTGATGAAGGTGTTAGCTTGTACGTCTGCGCTCACGAGATTTTCGTTGCGGATTTTCGCGAAATCGCTGTCACTCATCGAAGCGGTCGCAGCGGCTGGATCCTTGACAACAAGCGAATGGTACGGGCCAGTGTATAGATTCTGATTGCGGGCGTTGTACCAATGAGCGCGGAACAGGGTTTCGTTATCTGGATCTTCTCCCGCGGTCAGTCTCACGTACACAAATGGTGCATGCATGGGGCCAATCCCGCGGCTGTGGTCCACCACTTCAAGACATTGCCGAAGACTCGTGAAGTCAGTCTGGTCCTGCCATTTCGACACATCGATGCCATGAACGACCTTAGTACCAGGCAATGCAACGAATCCCTTCGTGACAATGCCTACGTTGACAGGATGTCCTTTGGGACTGCTGGGATCCGCACGAAATGGGAAGGTCGCAGGCGCGTATTGTGGCTCGCAGCGCTGAGCGCAAGCCACATCGGGAACATCAAACCACGCGCAGACCAGATACCATCCGCAGAGCCTCAAAAATTTGAAATGCGACATCCCCCCTCCCAATCGCTCTATTAATGCAGCTTAGGATAACGAATGTAATCAGATTCGGACCGATTAGCCATCGGCGCATCTGTATTCATAACGGATGATGAGAAAGATTGTCGGGCTATCGGGTGTCACCGGAAACCTTTCTCAACGCCGTAAATGGAAATACCAAAAGTTGTTCGTCAGAATCTCGCTGGCTACGTGAATGCGGTATAAGCTCCAAGAATGAACGTCAAAGTATATGCCTTTATGGCATATCTTCCGGTATGAATGGTCATTCCTGCCCGATTGCTTATGGCTTCGTTTCTACGAATTTCCGATCAAGACAGCGTTCCTCACTAATGCCAACGCTTCGGCACATCGAAATAGCATTCAAAACGTCCTTTCCGCGACCGAGTGCAGCAACATCGTTAGGATGTTTCTCGAGCACGCTCACCAGTGAGGATGCACTTTGCGCCCCAAGACGTCTTCCAACTAGCCCAAACACTTCCGGTTTTCCGAGCAAGATTTCTTTCAAATTCGTCGACGCAGGGGGCGGTGTCGGAGTGTTATCACATGACACGTCATCCTTACAGCTTCCATAAGCAAGCCAGATAAATTGCGGATTCGCGAGAATCGCTACATTCGCCGGAGCCGTATTTGGACAAACACCACCGCTTTTTCTTACAAACCCGATGTCCGGGTCAGCATCCTGGCCGATTTTGTAGAAACAGTAATTTGTGATGTTCTTGGTTTTGATAATTCCCTGACCTTCATCTCCTGCATTGGAATCTATAATTTCCACACCAACATTGTCATGGAGATCTTTTGCAGAGCAGCCACTGTCCACCCTGCTCATACTGAAGGCGAGTGAGAAATTCGGATCTACAATGTCATTCGAATCCGCCGCGAAGACAGTAGCTATCGAATTTGCTAGTTGACCGACCAGCTGGGCACCTTGTACGTATGGATTGGGAGGTATCAACACGGATGATGATTTCGTGAAATTTAGCAACGCCTGGAAGACCTTCACAGTGTCCGATGTGCCCTGTCGACGAACGAATGTTAAAGGCACACTCACGTCCGAAGTTCGGATCAGTGACGACGCATTCTTCGTATTCCACAGATCCTGATCCGCCAGCACATGGAGGCCCAACGATGCTCGCACAATTTTTCCTCCAATATCACGAGTGTCGATTGCCGCAGCTGCGGGAAAACTCGCCTTCTGGCCAAGTCCCGAAAGAGTCACATCGACACGAGCACCGACTCCGTTTGTTGATTTGAACCAGTTCGCATCCGTTGGAACGCGGGCCGACAATATCCAAAAATCCACTGTCTTCTTGCTCACATTCAGGCAGTTTGCCGTGACATTCGCGAGTGGAAGTATGACGCTACCATCCGCAAATGCTGACATAGAAATAGCGAATGCCGCCGACGCAGCAACTAAACCCCGCAATATTCTCATTCTTGTTCTCCGGTTGTTGCCCTACCGTTGTGCATTGCGATCGAGTGCTTTGGAGACTGTCTTGCGTTGTTGTACTCGCCAACACAACACTGACATCTGTAATCGGGATGCCTATGACACGGCACATCACGGCATCAGGAACCAGCATAGGCGGCCAACGTAATTCTTTCCAGTTCCGATTCACGAAATTCGGTAGAATTTATCGACCCGCCTCTGGAGCGGGCCGCGGCTCACCAGCGGTCAGGCTGAGCGCCCGACTGATCGGCTGCGGATGTGGACTGCTTGTAAACGTCACCATATGCCGCACCCGCTAATAGGCATCGTCCAAATTGGTGCATGGTTGGTGGATACGCCCCTCACAGTTTGGAGCATGTCGTCGGCACGTCGAGCCCCGCCGCTCGCGTTGCGCCCGACATCGACGACGCCAACATGTGGGGTGAAGTTTTAGCCGTCATGTTCCATTTGTTGATGACCGAACGCGCCATGGGGGTCGCCCGAGCCCGCGGGCTGGCGGGGATTTCACGTTCGTTGTTCCGCTACGAATCACGCCGCCGAGGTGACGGCGAAGCACTCACTGGTCGAATGATGGCCATCGCTGCGCAGAAGCGCCGCTACGGCTATCGCCGGATTCACATGCTGTTGCAGCGCGAGGGCTACCTAGCCAACCACAAACGCATCTGGCGCCTGGTACGGAGCGTTCGCGAGCGGCGACGCAAGCGTATTGCGGGCGTCGAGCGCAGACCCTTACTGTTACCAACGGGCCCAAATCTGAGCTGGTCGATGAACTTCGATTCTGACAGGCTGCCCTACGGTCGGCGGTGTCGATGCCTGAACGTGGTCGACGACTACACGCGCGAGTGCTTGGCTATCGGTGTTGATACTTCGCTGCCGGGCTTGCGAGTGCAGCAAGTGCTTGAACAGCTAGAGGAGATGCGAGGCTTACCCGCATCCATCACCGTGGACAACGGACCGGAGTTCGCTGGCGAGGAAAAACCTGTGGGGACCGACGGCTACTGTCAACGAACCCCTTCGAGAGCTTCGGTGACCTGCTGGCAATCCGAGCCTAACGATACTGCGGATTGATCTTCAACTAGTCATACCATCGGCTCAAATTGTCATCGAATTGCTGAAAGTCGGGCCAGCCTCAACGTTCTTCGTTCTTCCCGCGATCAAATCCGCGTCCTCGAGCAGTGCCTCGTGCAACAGTGCGAAGACGGCTTTGACACGGGTCGTTCGATAGCGGTCAGGGTGGACCAGCAGCCATATCTGCGACCAGCAGTCTTCTGGTAGCGTCGCGAGCTTGACGAGTTCCGGTCGGCTATCGGCGAGAAAGCAGGGCAGGACGGCCAGTCCTAGGCCTCGCGCGCATGCTGCGCACATGCTGATGAACGTGCTGAAGACAAATGCGACGCGCTCCGGAGGCTGCAATTTTTCCATCCAGGTTAGTACGCGATGTTGACTTTGCGTCCCTTCGAGTGCGATCCAATTGTGCGTCTGCCAATCAGTCGCCGGCGATTCATTCAGATACGTCCGGGAACCGTAAACAGCGAAAACGAGATCCCCGATTTTTTTCGCGATCAGGTTTTCCGGCGCCCGCTGTGCGGGCCTGATGGCGATATCGGCTTCTCCTCGCGACAGGTCATGCATCATGTTAGAGCTCAGGATATCGAATCGAATATCCGGATACGCAGTGCGGCACTTTCGAAGAATCGGCGGCAAGACGTTGTCGACAAAACTCTCCGTCGTCGCAATACGAACGATGCCGCTCGGCCGCATGTCCTGGCCGGCAACCAACTGCAGCGACTTGGTTGCCAGCGCATCGATCTCGGCGCCGGCCATGGCCAATTCCTCTCCAGCGGCAGTGGCCGAATAGCGCCCGCGCTGACGATCGAACAGGCGGACCCCGAGACTGGATTCGACCGCCGTGATCCGCCGAAAGACCGTTGCGTGGTTGAGGCCGAGGCGGCGCGCGGCACCTGAGAGCGAGCCGGTTTCGTGAATGGCTGCGACCAATCGAAGATCATTGAGATCACACGTTGCTTGCGTATTTGCAAGTGAACTTTGCATGTTTGTCGAATGTGCTTGCCAGTTTGCAACTGATACGCTTGCTGTACGTTTCGTTATCGAACGCCCGGGGATGGTGTTGAAACGATCGCCGAACGTGCAGCAGAGCACCTGCGCGAGTCAATGTATGCCGTGTCGAATTGTGCGGTCATGCGAAATACAAGAATCATGATATTTGGACCGCAATGAAACTGGGTTATGCACGGGTGTCGACCGACGAGCAGCATCTCGATCTGCAACTTCAAGCGTTGCAAGCGCATGGCTGCGAACACATTTATTCAGACCGGGGCGTATCGGGAACGACGTTCGATCGGCCCGGTTTGAACGCGGTGCTGGATGCCCTTGTTCCCGGTACAACGCTGGTGGTGTGGCGTCTCGATCGTCTGGGACGCTCGCTCACACGACTCGCCGAACTCATTGAAACGCTGAATGACCGACAGGTTCGCGTCGTATCGCTTACGGAACACCTCGATACGGGCTCGACCAGCGGACGATTCGTATTCCACATGCTGAGCGCACTCGCCGAGTTCGAGCGCGACATCATCAGCGAACGTACGCGCGCAGGAATGGCTGCCGCACGAGGTAAAGGACAACACGTCGGGCGACCGGCGGCGCTCTCCGTATCTCAGATCGAACAGGCGAAAATCCTGCTGCGAACCCAGCCTGCCGATTCCGTGGCGCGGGCGTTGAACGTGCATCGAACGACACTGTGGCGCTACGTGAGAAAGAGTTGCGAAATGCGGGTCGTGTGCTGACGCTCCCGATACAAAAATTTCCATCGATTCTTCAAAGCGGGCGAATGTTCACCCGCTACCGCGCTTGCGCATCCCCCTACCTATGAACTCGGCAACGCCCTCGATCTGAATTTCATCGGGACAATGCGATTGTTGACGTATCTGCCCGGCCGTTCGTGCCATACGAACCGGCGCCGGGCGTCAGATTTCCAAAACACGCTCTCGTGATACCGGCCTGATTCATTCCAGTGCCCGGTGTTCAAACGACCGGCGAACATCTGCCGTTCTGGCACCGAATCTCACGGAAATTCACGATACAACTCTTCGCTCTGCAGCGAAAAGGCAGCGCGAGATGGCTTCCCGAATCGAACATCCTCATTATAGTGAGGGTAAATCAGGCCGGCTAGTAATAATAAAATTGTTCGCGATATTAAGGATATTCCGATTTTATGTGTAGGGAAATCCTTATATGTCGGGTAGGGGGATATTTGTTTATTCCGCAATTTGATAATTGCGCTGTTTTTTATGGACAGATCTTAATTCAAAAAAATAAAATGTGCGTGTCTCGGATCGATATGGATCGTCCCGTGAAGGAGGTTGCCTAAGCCTTCCACCGGCTATCGCGACTGTGACTCGATGTTCACGACAGGTATGAGTAATGGCGCCCGGAAAAAAGATCGGATATGCACGCGTTTCAACGGACGAGCAGCATCTTGACATGCAAGTAACGGCATTGAAAGGCTGCGGATGCGAAGCGATCTATTTCGACAAGGGCATCTCGGGTGCCCGCATGGACCGTCCTGCCTTGAAGCAGGCTCTCGATTCACTCGGCACCGGAGACACGCTGGTCGTATGGAGACTCGATCGACTCGGGCGCTCGTTGAGGCACCTGGCAAAAATCATGGGTCAGTTGAACAAGCGGAAAGTGCACGTCATGTCGCTCACCGAATATATCGATACGCAATCTTCCAGCGGGCGATTTACGTTTCACATGCTCGCGGCACTTGCCGAGTTCGAGCGTGGATTGATCAGTGAGCGTACGCGGGCGGGGATGGCGGCGGCGAGGGAACGGGGCAGTCGTATCGGTCGGCCCAAGGCGCTAACCGATACCGCGATCGCGGAGCTGGACAATCTTCTTCAGGATCATTCACCTGCCCAAGTTGCCGAGAAATTGAACGTCCACCAGTCGACGCTAAGGCGCTATATCCACGACAGTGACGAACATCGATGATGTGTATGCGGAGCCGACGGGCACCGTACGCCGGCATCAATCTATCTGCAAATCGTGTCTGATGGCATAACGGACAAGCTCTGCATTATTCGTGATGCTGAGCTTTTGCATCAGCCGCGCCTTGTGCGTGCTGATGGTCTTGGCGCTCAATGAAAACTCCTCGGCGATCTCGTTGACCGCCTTACCGGTCACCAGCCGCTTCAGCACTTGCAGTTCCCGCGGGGACAACACGTCTCCCGCCATCGGTTCAAGGTCGGCCGCGTCGAACACGACCGCGTCAACCAGTAGAGGATCGATGAAGCGCCCTCCGCGCCACAGTTTGCGAATAGCGGCCAGCAGCACATCGGGATCACTGTCCTTCGTCACGTAGCCGGTAGCGCCGGCGCGAAGCGCGCGGGAGACGGTTTGAGGATCGTTGTGGACGCTCAGAATGAGCACGGGCAAAGCGGGATGTTCTTCGCGAACACGGCGGATCAGATCGATACCGCTGAGTCCCGGCATGGTCATGTCCAGGAGCACCACGTTCACGGACAGCGTGCGAAGCAGCTCGAGCACTTCGCTACCTTGCACCGCTTCGGCCACAACCTGAATGTCAGTGGTCGTTGCCAGAACCTGATGGATGCCGCTCCGAACGATTGCGTGGTCGTCGGCAATCAGCGTACGAATCATCGAAGAAAAATCCAGGGAGATGGTGATGGTCGGCCCCCGTGATCCGCCACGGGAACCGACGCCATCGTCGGTATAGGGGCGCGAATGCGCTCGTGGGGTCAGTCGCCCCGAAGGGGCAGCCCGATGCTACGTGTGCAATTGTAAAATACTTTTTTAACAATTAACCTCTTGGACCACACCGTTTTTCATACCCCAAGCGGATTCGATCGGCGATGCGCCCCACTGTATCCCGCTCAGCAGTTCCGCGCCGTCATATCGTCCGATGAATCGCAGACAAATCCTCGTTGCCGGTGCCGGCTCCGTTCTGAATATTGCAACCGGTGGCGCTGCTCCGTCGGTCGCGAAGGCACGGGTTGTCTTCCTCAATCCTGGAGAGTCGGTCGAGCGTGGAACAGGCCAACAGTGGCAGCTTGTCTCGAGGTTCATGTCGATCGCGGCGAAGAACTTCGGCATGCAACTCGAAGTGCTGTACGCCGAACGTGACCACATGCTGATGCTGCGTCAGGCGGAGGAGGTGGCCAACCGGGTCGACGCCCCCGATTACGTCGTGATCGTCAACGAAAAGATGGCGGCATTGGACATGCTGCAGATCCTGAGCCGAACGTCGTCAAAAATCGTGCTGATTCACAATGATCTGACGGATGAACAGCGACGCATCGCCGGCGACGAACGTCGGCGAATGCGCAACTGGATCGGTACCTTGACAGCCGATGCCAGCAGCGCCGGATACAGGCTCATGGACTATCTCTGCCGTGATCGTCGCTCCGCACGCCCTCACGTCATCGGAATTACCGGGGATCCCAATACCCCGGTGTCCATGGAGCGGGCTGCCGGTGTCGCCCGCTGGCTCGCGCGGGCACCACACGCGCGCCTGAATCAACTGGTGTTCAGCAATTGGAGCTTTTCGGACAGTTACGAGAAGGCACTGGTCCTACTAGCCCGCTATCCGGAAACGAATGTCATTTGGGGGGCGAACGATTCTATTACGTTGGCGGCTCTCAAGGCAGCCGAGACGCGTCAAGTACGAGCCGTTGTCGGTGGAATGGGGGCTTTGCCAGAGGCGCTCCATCGTGTGATGGAAGGAACGCTTCGCGCAATGATGGTCGGCGACTACTTCATCGGGGCGCTCGCGATGGTGTTGATCAACGACTATCACATCGGACAGGACTTCACGATGCGCGGTGGCCCCCGCATCAAGGCTGATTTTCTCGCAGTCGTTCAAGCGGGAAATGCTGCTTCGTACTACGACGCGATATTCAATCATTCGCGCGAACTGGATTTCGGCGTGTATTCGAAATCCCGGTATCGGAACGATGGGCCGTACGACTTCAGGCTGAGCTACCTGCTCGGCAACGAGATGGCGACCGCTTGATGTCATATCTGGTTCGCTCGCTCAAGGTTTATCTGGGTTCGCTCAATCTGCATCGCAAATTGATGCTGTCGTTGCTTGTGCTTGTCGTGCTGACTGCGGGCGTGGCCGGCTACTCGCTAACTCAACACGAACGCAAGACGCACCTCGCGGAATTGGAGGGAAAGGCGTCACGTATCGCCGAACTCTTGAGTGCCGCACTCGACCAGCCCCTGTGGAACGTCGACAAGGCATCGATAGATGTTCTGTTGCACTCGCTTGCGTCCAACCAGGAGGTCATCGAATTCACCGTGTCCGATGCGAAGTTCGGCGTGGTCTCGTCAGTGCGACCGCGGCATGATGTGGAACCCGGCGATGCAGTCATTCGCGTTAGCGACATTTTTCATGCCGCGTCCGGCGATGCCCCACGGGAAAAGCTCGGTCAAATCCGTGTGGTCTTGTCAAAGTCGCTCGTGGAGCGTGAAATCCGGCAAGAACAGCTGGCCGTGCTGGCGACGATGGCACTGCTCCTCGCGATGCTCTATGTCGCGATTCATCTTGTTCTGCGGTCAGCTGTTCACACGCCGATCAATCGACTCAAGGCGGCAATCGACGCGATCGCTTCCGGCGATCTGGACGTCAATTGTCCGATCACGTCGACTGACGAATTGGGGCAATTGGCCGTGCGGATGAACTCCATGGTGCATCATCTGAAGAATTCAACAGCACTCCTTCGAGAAAGCGAAACGAAGTACCGCAGGATTTTCGAGAATGCGATCGAAGGAATATTCCTGCTCCACCGGGATGGACGCTTATGCGAAGCGAACCCGGCAATGGCCCGCGTGCTCGGGTATCAGTCGACCGAGTATCTGGTCAACGGCAGTGCCGAGGGACATCAATCCCTGGTGTTTTCCCCGGTGCAGGTCAGAACCTTGTTTGCCGCCTCGGAAATCGAGAAGCGGATCGTCGGGGTGGAGCTGCGGATAAAGCGGCGCGACGGTACGGCGATCTGGGTCGGAGTGAATGCGAGGAGCATACCGGATTGCAACGGGGTGCCCGAGTACATCGAAGGATTGTTGACCGATATCACCGAACGAAGACGGGCACGCGAGAAGATGCAGCAGCATCACAACCGGCTGCAGCGCGAGGTTGCGGAACGACGGCGCGCGGAGGCCGATCTGCTCGCATCGCGTGAACAGCTGCGCCGGCTCTCGGCACGTATGGAGGAAATACGGGAAAGCGATCGCAAGCAGATCGCAATGACGGTTCATGACGAACTGGGGCAGTTGCTGACAGCGCTCAAAATCGATGTTTCCCTGCTGAAGGCGAAGCTTCCGGAGGATGGCCCGGAGCGACAGAAGGCCAGGCAGATGTCAGGGTTGATCGAGAAGACGATGCGTATTGTTCGCGATGTGGCGAGCCACTTGCGGCCGGCCGCGCTCAACTATGGTCTTGCCGCGGCGCTCGAATGGCTGGCGAGCGATTACACGCAACACGCGGAAGTCCCATGCCGGTTTCGTATCGAGGGCGACGAACCGGACCTCCCGGAGGCCCACTCGACCGCCATCTTCCGGATCGCGCAGGAAGCGTTGACGAACATCGCGAGGCACGCACGGGCGACGTGCGTGGAAATCCGGCTCGTCAGTACCGCTTCCACCATCGAGCTGACGGTGATCGATAACGGTGCGGGATTCGAACTGTCGACTGCGCGCGGGAAAGGCTCATACGGTTTGCTGGGAATGGCCGAGCGAGCGAGACTGATCGGCGCCCGCTTGTCGATCGAGAGCGCGATCGGTGCTGGCGCGACCATTAGCCTTCGGCTGGATCGCGTCGCTCGCGATATGAACGTCACCCATTTATCGGATGCTTAACGTAGACGTATGGGCCGCGCTGGCCCCGCCACGTGTGTCATTGCCTTCCCAAGTCGTTACTTCTGCTGGACAGCATGCTGCGCGTCGCCCGGCGCGCGACTCTCGTGCGACTTCATCACGCGACGCACGGTCGCGGGATGGACGTTGAAGCGGCGCGCCACTTCGGAAACCGAATTCGTTTCGAGAAGGGTCCTGACTTCCTCGCAATCGTTTGCGGTGAGCGCCGGCTTGCGGCCGACTCGCTTGCCGCGGGCACGCGCGGCCACGATACCGGCGCGCGTTCGCTCGCTGATCAAACGGCGCTCGAATTCGGCGAGCGCAGCCATCATATGAAACACCAACGTTCCGCTTGCGGAATTCGTATCGATCGACTCGCTTAGCGACACGAACCCGACCTTGCGTTTGCCGAGCTGATTGATGAGCTCGATCAGTTTGCTGGTCGAACGGCCAAGGCGATCGAGGCGCCAGACGACGAACGTATCGCCCGCGCGGAGCTTTGCCAGCGCCTTGTCCAGCCCTGGGCGGCGGAAGTTCGCACCCGATATGCCGTGGTCGGCGTAGACCCTATCGCAGCCTGCTCGAGCGAGTGCGTCTTCCTGAAGAGCGAGATTCTGTTCGTCGGTGGAAACGCGCGCATATCCCATTTTCATGGCCGGACTCCCGGCGAATTCCCATGGCGGCTGCTACTTCGCGGCTCAGCGTCTGCGCAAACCTGGTCGACCCAAGTCGGCGTACGGACGCGATCCAGCGCCGTCTGGCGTGGAATCGAACACGGCTTATCCATGGTGGTGTGGGGCGGTAAGGCCCGTTCTCTCTATCGAATCGACGCCTGCCACAGTGCCGAAGCACCGGCATTTCCCGGGCGCGGCCCAGTGCGGTCCGGGAACACGTTGATCAACGCGTGTGGTGGTCCGATGCCATGGCACGTGGCTCGTCCTGAATCCCTACACGATTCGATCGGTTAGCAAATCGAAACATCATTAAACATTGTCAAGTGCGCCGGATTGTACTCGACAAAAAGGAACCCTTTTGCAACGCCCCTCCGCCGTGCCGCACCCCTAGGCGGGGCGGGCCTCTGGCGACTTTCGGAAAATTTTTCGCTACTTTCGCTCAAAGGTTCCCTTTTGCAACGCCCCCATCGAAACAGCTTCAGGGTGCCGGCAGCGTGAATGCCGGCTTGCGTCAGATGGGGTAGCGGGTGCGTCACGGCGGAAGGATTTGCCGCCGGTCGTCGAACACCAGCCTCGTTCCCCGTGCGACGCGTTGACGAGGGAGATCGGCATGAACGTTCGAATGCACGCACCGGTGGCCGAGCCGACGGGAGCAGCGGTACGCCACCTGCAACGCCAGCACGACGTCGCCGTCGCGCTAACCACGCTGAGGGCCATCAATGCGGGCGCCGCTGAATTCGTGTTTCAGCCGGTGTGCGATGCCGACGACTGCAATCGAGTCCTGTACTACGAAGGCCTCGTGCGCCTTCGGTCGGAGAACGGTCATGGTGTGCTGTTCCCCGGCCAGTTCATTCCCAGCCTCGAACGTCTTTCGCTGATGCGCCATATCGACGGATATGCGGTGAGCAAGGTGATGGAGCACCTGGCCGCGTATCCCGGGTATTGCCTCGGCGTGAACGTCTCCGCATTGAGCGTGGGCGAGCACGCGTGGTGGGAGCCGATCCTGGCGGACCTCGCGTCGATGCCGCAGGTTGCGCGGCGCCTCGTCGTCGAAATAACCGAGACCGCACGGCTGCGCGGGCCGCAGGCGGCGAAGTTCGTCGCCCGCTTGCGGGAGTTGGGCTGCCGCATCGCTATCGACGACATCGGCGAAGGCCACGGCATCGAGACGGCCATGACGATCGGTACGCCCGACATCGTCAAGGTGGCCGGGTCGCTTCTCAAGGCGGCTTGCGAAAGCGAAGCGGGCTGCGAGCGATTCTCGCGACTGGTTGCGATCGCGCGCGAGTGTGCGCCCTGCGTGGTCGTGGAAGGGGTGGAAACCGTCGAGATGCTCGAGTTGGCGCGTGCTGCCGGCGCGAACTGGTTGCAGGGCCGATACGTCGGCATCGCGGAAAGACGGTTCGCCGATGCGGGTGTGGCCCAGTCCAAGGGCTGGTTCTGGCCGGCCGACGTTGTGGGCGCGCAGGACGTGTTGTGGGACGCGCCCGAATGGCTTCTCGAAGCGAAGGCCACGGACGCGTTTGCCGAGCCCGAGGGCGCCATTGACTGGGCGGTTCAGATATTCGAACGCAATGCGGCTGCCGTGTTGGAGCGCAGCGTCACGCCGGCTTTGCGCGAGCAAGTGCGAGAGGCGTACGTGGCGGGGCTCGCGAGTGGCGTGTACGGCAAGCAATCCGCCATCGCGCTCGTGATGCGCGATCGACTCGCGGCAGTGCTGATGTGGCAAGGGCGAACCGAATCCATGCGTCTTCTCAGGCGCGTTGCGCAATCGGGAAGGCATCACGGGCGACTTATTTCTGAATGGTTTGTGGACTGCTCGGAGGATGTTGTGTAGCCGCCTGGGCGAGATTAGGTACGCGGATTAAATCGACAGAAAAAAATCCGTCGCTTCGATTTGAAAATTGCAGCGTTATTGGTTGGTGGATCTTTATTGTCAAATTGATTCGCGGTTTTTCTAATTCCGGCTGCTTTTCGAATTAACGGGGCGCGTATCAAGAGTTTTGTGGGCACGCAGGGGAGGATTGCTGGCTTCTTGGGCACGAGTCGCCGGATCGCAATACACAAAAATATTGCGCGGCGGAAACGGTGAGGTTGGAGGTTAATAATGAATAAAGCTTATAGAATTATTTTCAGCTCAGTTAGAAATTGCTGGGTAGTTGTTAGTGAAATATCCAAGGCGGTCGGAAAGGGAAGTACAACGAAAGCGGAGATTGTGCCTCTCGACTCATCGCTGATCGGTGCACCTGGCTTGCGTACGAGCTTGCGGGTTACTCTCGTTGGTGCGCTGCTGTTGGCAGCCGAACTGTCTGGCGGGAATTCGGCCTATGCACAATATGCGTCGTATACATGTGGCCCTTCCGGTACTTCGTATTACGGGGGAGTCGGCCAACAAGTGGGCGCCAGCGCGTCCTGGCAGCTCGGCTGTAGCAGCCCTAGTACCCAAACAGCGACGGGCATGGTCGCGTTTAATACTGCTGGCACTGCCGGAAATTACATGTATGTGACCAGTGCAGCGGGATTCATAACTATCAACAGCGGAGCATTGAATATCAGCGCTGCGGGTGGCGTGAGCATCAGCAGTAACATCACCCTTTCCTCAAACAAGATCACGGGTCTGGCGGCCGGTACGACCTCGACTGACGCGGTGAATTACAGTCAACTGCTTTCGCTGTCGACCTCGACTTCGACTGCCGTGGGGTCGCTGTCGACCGGCGTAAGTTCGCTGTCGACCTCGACTTCGACTGCCGTGGGGTCGCTGTCGACCGGCGTAAGTTCGCTGTCGACCTCGACTTCGACTGCCGTGGGGTCGCTGTCGACCGGCGTAAGTTCGCTGTCGACCTCGACTTCGACTGCCGTGGGGTCGCTGTCGACCGGCGTAAGTTCGCTGTCGACCTCGACTTCGACTGCCGTGGGGTCGCTGTCGACCGGCGTAAGTTCGCTGTCGACCTCGACTTCGACTGCCGTGGGGTCGCTGTCGACCGGCGTAAGTTCGCTGTCGACCTCGACTTCGACTGCCGTGGGGTCGCTGTCGACCGGCATAAGTTCGCTGTCGACCTCGACTTCGACTGCCGTGGGGTCGCTGTCGACCGGCGTAAGTTCGCTGTCGACCGGCGTAAGTTCGCTGTCAACCTCGACCTCGACTGCCGTGGGGTCGCTGTCGACCTCGACTTCGACTGCCGCGGGGGCGCTGTCGACCGGCGTAAGTTCGCTGTCGACCTCGACTTCGTCTGCCGTGGGATCGCTGTCGACCGGCGTAAGTTCGCTGTCGACCTCGACTTCGTCTGCAGTGGGGTCGCTGTCGACCGGCGTAAGCTCGTTGTCGACCTCGACCTCGACCGCGATCGCTGGCTTCCAGCAGGGCCAGAACGGTGTGATGCGCAGCCAGTACGACCCGCAGACCGTGACGACGACTGCAACGGGTTTGAACGCGCTCGCAGCCGGCAATGGTGCTAACGCGGCCGGCGACAATTCGATTGCGTTCGGCACCAATGCCAGCGCGCCGGGCCTGGGCTCCGTTTCCATCGGTGACGGCAACGTCGCGAACGGCGAAGGCGCAGTCGCCATCGGCGATCCGAACGTCGCGACGGGCACGGGTTCGTTCGCGGGCGGTAACAACAACACGGCCGACGGCACGCAATACGGTGGCACGGGCGGTGCGGTTGCGCTCGGCAACTCGAACACCGCGTTCGGGCAAGGCGCCGTTGCGATCGGCAACAATGCATCCGCGTATGGTCAGTCTGCCATCGCGCTTGGCGATGGGGCCGCAGCAGGCACCGCCGCTGCGCCGCAGACGGGCGATATCGCGATCGGCCTGAACGCAGCGACGACGGGCACGAACAGCGTTGCAATCGGCGCAAATTCGTCCGACGGCGGCCAGGCCAATGTGTTCTCGGTCGGAAGTGCATCGCAGCAACGTCGTATCGTCAACGTTGCGGCAGGCGTGAATCCGACGGACGCGGTGAACTACAGCCAGCTCAGCTCGCTGTCGACGTCTGCTTCGACCGGCATCAGCACGGCGCAAAGCGGTGTGGATTCGCTGTCGACGGGTCTGTCGACGACGAACAGCAACGTGAACTCGCTGTCGACGTCGGCCTCGACGGGTATCAGCACGGCACAAAGCGGCGTGGATTCGCTGTCGACGGGTCTGTCGACCACGAACAGCAATGTGAGCTCGCTGTCGACGTCGGCCTCGACGGGTATCAGCACGGCGCAGAGCGGTGTGGATTCGCTGTCCACCGGTCTGTCGACGACGAACAGCAACGTGAGCTCGCTGTCGACGTCGGCTTCGACGGGTATCAGCACGGCGCAAAGCGGCGTGGATTCGCTGTCGACCGGTCTGTCGACCACGAACAGCAACGTGGGCTCGCTGTCGACGTCGGCTTCGACGGGCATCAGCACGGCACAGAGCGGTGTGGATTCGCTGTCGACCGGTTTGTCGACCACGAACAGCAATGTGAGCTCGCTGTCGACGTCAGCCTCGACGGGTATCAGCACGGCACAAAGCGGCGTGGATTCGCTGTCCACCGGTCTGTCGACGACGAACAGCAACGTGAGCTCGCTGTCGACGTCGGCTTCGACGGGTATCAGCACGGCGCAAAGCGGCGTGGATTCGCTGTCGACCGGTCTGTCGACCACGAACAGCAACGTGGGCTCGCTGTCGACGTCGGCTTCGACGGGCATCAGCACGGCACAGAGCGGTGTGGATTCGCTGTCGACCGGTTTGTCGACCACGAACAGCAATGTGAGCTCGCTGTCGACGTCAGCCTCGACGGGTATCAGCACGGCACAAAGCGGCGTGGATTCGCTGTCCACCGGTCTGTCGACGACGAACAGCAACGTGAGCTCGCTGTCGACGTCGGCTTCGACGGGAATCAGCACGGCGCAAAGCAGTGTGGCATCGCTGTCGACGTCGACATCGACCGCCATGAGTTCGCTGTCGAACAGCGCGGCCAATTCGGTCCAGTACGACGACGCGACGCATAGCAAGGTCACGCTGGGCGGCGCAGGCGCAACGACGCCGGTGACGCTGACCAACGTCGCGGCGGGTGCGAATCCGACGGATGCGGTGAACTACAGCCAGCTCAGCTCGCTGTCGACCTCTGCATCGACGGGCGTTAGCTCGCTTTCGACGGCGCTGTCTTCGACTGATAGCAACCTGGCTTCGCTGTCGACGTCGGCTTCGACGGGCATCAGCTCGGCGCAAAGCGGCGTGGATTCGCTGTCGACCGGTCTGTCGACCACGAACAGCAATGTGAGCTCGCTGTCGACCTCGGCTTCGACCGGCATCAGCACGGCGCAGAGCGGTGTGGATTCGCTGTCGACGGGTCTGTCGACCACGAACAGCAACGTCAGCTCGCTGTCGACCTCGGCATCCACCGGCATCAGCACGGCGCAGAGCGGTGTGGATTCGCTGTCGACGGGTCTGTCGACCACGAACAGCAACGTCAGCTCGCTGTCGACCTCGGCATCCACCGGGATCAGCACGGCGCAGAGCGGTGTGGATTCGCTGTCCACGGGTCTGTCGACCACGAACAGCAACGTGAGCTCGCTGTCGACGTCGGCTTCGACCGGTATCAGCACGGCGCAAAGCGGTGTGGATTCGCTGTCGACCGGTCTGTCGACCACGAACAGCAACGTGAGCTCGCTGTCGACGTCGGCTTCGACCGGTATCAGCACGGCGCAAAGCGGTGTGGATTCGCTGTCGACCGGTCTGTCGACCACGAACAGCAACGTGAGCTCGCTGTCGACGTCGGCTTCGACCGGTATCAGCACGGCGCAAAGCGGTGTGGATTCGCTGTCGACCGGTCTGTCGACCACGAACAGCAACGTGAGCT
>NZ_JAAGPO010000095.1:0-38289 GCF_017104825.1 Burkholderia sp. Ac-20345
TCGTCCGCGCGTCGCGAGCCACGCGCCGGTGTTCGCCGGGTCGATCGACGTGTCGTCGGCGGCGACGATGCCGGCGGGCGCGGGCAGGCTCGCGAAGTACGCGGATACCGCATCGCGCTCGTGCGGCGTCAGCAGTTTCGAGAGCGGCTGCATGACCGGGTTCTGGCGGCTGCCGTCCGCGAACGCGGCAAGCTGCGCGGACAGATACGCGGCGTGGGTGCCCGCGAGGCGCGGGAAGCCGGCCGCCGCGTTGCCTTCGCCCTGGCTGCCGTGGCAGCCGATGCAGGCGGCGACGCCCGTCGTCGTGCCCTGTGTGGCGATCGTCTTGCCGAGCGCGGCGTCGTCCGCGTGGGCCTGGCCGGCCAGCAGCGCGGCCGCTGCGAGCAGCAGCGGCGCGAACCGGCGTCGCGGTGTGTCCACCGTATCGTTCACGTGTCCCCTCCTTGTTGTCGGTCGCGTGCGCGCCGCCGGACTGCCGGCGCGGCCGCGCGGTCAGCCCGCGTCGGGCTGCTTCTGCTCCGGCGCGAGGTGCTGCGTCGGTGTCGCCGCATCGTATCGGCCAAAGCCGTAGCGCTGGAAAATCCGGAACGCTTCCGGCGACCGGATGAACGCGAGCCACGTGCGTGCGGCTTCCGGATGCGGCGCGTCCTTCACCATCGCCCCCGCATAGATTGCCGTCGTATTCTGCTCGGCCGGAATGTCGATGTGCATCAGCGGATGCCCGACCTGTTCCTGGAATGCCGCTTCGGATTGCCACAGCACGCCCGCGTCCGCGCGCCCCTGCATCAGGAACAGTGCGGTTTCCCGATGGTGAATGTGCGTGAGCTCGGTCGTGCCTGAGTGCACCTTGTCGTCGTAGACGGTACGCGCGAGCGTGTCGCCGCCGGCCTTCACGAGCGACGCGCGGATCTGCCGCGCGACGCCTTCGAACGCCGGATTGGGCATCGCAAGCTGCACGTCGGGCCGTGCGAGGTCGTTCAGCGACGCGATGCGCTTCGGATTGCCCGCGCGCACCATGATCGTCAACTGGTTCGTCACGTACGGCACGGCCGGGCCGGTGAGCGTGCCGTCCTCGATCAGCCCGTTGATCTTGCCGAGCCCCGCGAAATACGCATCGGGCTTGACCGTCCACGTCATGTTGCCGACGGTGATCGTGCCGCCCGCCTGGATCTGCTTCACCAGCAGGCCGGGCGGGATCGTTTCCCAGTAGATGCGGCCGCGGTATTCGGGATGGTCTTCCTCGAACTTCGCGACGAGCGGCGCCATCGCGAAAAAATAGTTGCCGCCGACGAACAGCACCAGCTTCGGCGCGGTGAGGTCGCCGTGGAAATCGGCGAGCACGTCGACCTGCGGCACCGTGAATTCGAGGCCACGGTGCATCGCGTCGTTGTTGCGGCCGTCCTGCCAGGGCGGAAAGCGGGTTGCGGCGGTGTCGGCGGGCGCGGCGAGCGACAGTGCCGATGCGCAGCACAGCCACGCGGCCAGCGCGGCGCGCAGCGTGCGCCGACGGCGGTGCGGCGGCGATGGCGGTTGCATGGGGATCGATGTCATCGCGGGGCTCATTTGGCGTACGTGAAGCCGGCCTGCTGCAGTTCGGGCAACGTGCCGACCGCGCCCGGCGTGACGATCGCCGACGGGATCACGTGGTTGGTCAGGTCGGCCGCGAGCGCATCGAGCGGCAGCTTGTCGGGATTCGCGTTCGCGCCGTCGAGTCGTTCCGCGAGTTCCCAGATCGCGTTGTGGCACGACAGGAACACGACGCCGCGCTGTTGCAGCGCGGCGAGGCTGTTGTCGTGCGACGAGAACGCGCCGTCGGGCAACGCATGGTCTTGCGCGCCCTTCGATTGCGCGGGCTTCGCATCGAGCAGCGTGTTGGTCGGGAACGCGGCGCCGGCGAATTTCGCGAGGCCGTATTTGTCCCACGCGGCCTGGTCGAACAGCGCGAGATGCGCGCTGCCGTGCGTGGCCGATACGACGAGGAAATCCGGATGACGGTACGACCAGATCTGCGCGTTCAGCGAATTGCGCATCAGGTTCAGCCACGGGCCGCCGAGTTCGGTGTTGTCCCACACCTGCTTCGGGCCGCCGCGGTAGCCGGTCACTTCGGCGAGTGCCGCGTGATCCCATTGGTCGGGGCGGTCGAGGATCATCGGCACCGTCTTGAAGTCGCGCCGTCTCGGTGCGGCCGCGAGGCGGCGCGTGAGGTCGGCGAGGCGCGTGGCGCCGCCGGGCAGCAGCGCGCCGGTTTCAGGCGTGGCGGCGTGAGCGGGGTGCGCGGCGGCGAGCAGCGCGGTGCCGGCCGCGAGGCCGAGTGTCTTGAGCGCGCCTCGGCGCGCATGCCGGTCGGACATGGCTTATCTCCCGGAATCGTTTTTTGTGGGGGCGCGTCGCGTTGCCGTGCAGTGATGCGGCGTCGCGAATGCGTAGCCAGTCTAGCGGCGCGCGTTCGATACGGAAAATCGCGATATCGGATGAGAGATATTCGAGGGTCTGATGATTGGCGGAAACGACAAGGCCGCGCGGCGCTGACTCATGCGGAGCCGCGCGGCCTTCGTCGACCGTGGGCGATCAGTGCGCGGTGCGTTCGCGCAGCACGCCCGCGGGCCGCGCGTTGCGGACGAACAAGCCGGCCAGCACCGCGCCCGCGAGTGCGATCGCGCCGGCCAGCACGAACGCGGACGCGAACGAGCCGCTGCGCTCGACGATGAAGCCGGTCACCGCCGGCCCGATCACGCCCGACAGGCTGCCCATGCAATGCAGGAAACCGCTGACGCCGCCGACGCGCGCCGGATGCACGACGTCCTGCACGATCGCCCAGTAGATCGCGCCCGTCACGTACAGGAAGAACAGCGACACGGACATCAGCGCGACCGCGCCCTGCGTCGACTGCACGGCGCCCGCGACGGCCACGCACGCGCCGGCGCCGAGCAGGCAGGTGACGAGCACGATCCGGCGCGACAGCAGCAGATTGCCGGTGAGCCGGTACAGCGCATCCGAGATCGCGCCGCCGCAGGCGAGACCGACCGTGCCGACGAGCCAGGGCACGACGGTGGCGACGCTCATTTCCTTGATGTTCAGGTGGTGCGCCCGCACGAGGTAGCTCGGGAACCAGCTCAGGAAGAAGAACAGCACGTAGTTGTAGCTGAAGAATGCGGCTGCTGTGGCGAGGATGCGCGGCTGCCGCACGTAGTGCGATAGCGTATGCGCGGGCGTCGCTGCATCGCCGGCCGTCGCGCGGACGGCGGCCGGTACGCCCGGCGCGTCGTTCACCGGCGTCGCGGGACGGTCCGACGTCGACACCATCCACAGCACGACCCACGCGAGCCCGATCGCGCACACGATCCAGAACGCCGGCCGCCAGCCGAACTGCGCGGCCAGCAGGCCGACTATCGGCCCGGCGATCGCGCCGCCGAGCGGCGAGCCGGCGCTGAGCAGGCCCATCGCGGTCGCGGCGGCGTCGCGCGGCAGCCAGTTGTTGACCATCTTGTTCGCGGCCGAGCACAGCGGCCCTTCGGCCATGCCGAACAGCAGCCGGACGATCAGCAGGCTCACGAAGCCGACGGTGAGCGCGGTCATCCCGCAGAACACCGACCACAGGCCGACCGACAGCACGTACACGAGCTTCGGCCCGAGCCGGTCGGACGCGAGCCCGCCGATGAAGTTGAACAGCGCGTAGCCGATGAAGAACGTGCTGAACACGAGACCCATCTGCGCGGCGTCGATGCCGAGATCGGTCTGCACGATCGGCGCGACGATCGACAGCGCGACGCGGTCGAGATAGTTGATCCCGTACACCAGGAACAGCAGGAACACCGTGAACCACGCCTGCGACTTCTGCTTCATGTCCGTCTCCTTCGTGCCGGTGGGCCGGCCGTCATGGTTGTCTCGTCGATCGCTCGCCGCGCCGGTTTCTGTATCGGCGGGCTGCGAAGCGGTATTGCGCGGTTCGCGTCGGGTGCCCGCGAACCGGGGAAAGCGGTCGTTCAGCGCGCGTGCAACGGTGCGAGCAACGCGTCGGTGCCGTGCGCGCGCAGCGTCGACAGGTGCGCACCGACACGCGTGATCAACGCATCGGGCCACGCGGTCGAGCCGGCAAGCGCGGTGCTGCCGAGGGCGGCTCGAACCGCATCGGCGGCATCGCCGGCCGCCGACAACGTCGCGCCGAGCGCGGCGGCACCCGGATCGCTGATCGTGAGCGGCCGCCCCGATTCGTCCTGCGCGGTGGCGAGGTAGTGCAGCCACAGCGCGAGCGCGCGTTCGAGGTACGGGCGCTCGACACCGGCCGCCGCGCTTTCGCCGAGCGCGGGCAGCCAGCGCAGCGGCACCTTCTGCGTGCCGTCCATGGCGATTTGTTCGGTGCGATGCGCGAGCGTCGGATTGCGGAAGCGCTGCACGAGCGTCGCGCAATAACCATGCGCGTCGTAACCGGACGGCACGTCGACGGTCGCGAGCAGGTCGCGCGTCATCACACCGTCGACGAGCGCCGCGATCGCCGGATCGGCCATCGCGTCGGACACGGTCGCGCGGCCACGTAACTGCCCCGCATACGCGATCGCCGAATGCGAGCCGTTCAGCAGCCGCAGCTTCATCGTTTCGTAGGGCCGTACGTCGCCGACGAGGTGCGCGCCGGCGTCTTCCCAGCGCGGGCGCGGACCGGCGAAGCGATCCTCGAGCACCCATTGCGAGAACGGCTCGCAGACGATCGCGGCCGCGTCGCGTGCCCCGAGATGCGCGTGCGCCCAGTCGAGCGATTCGGGCGTCGCGGCCGGCACGATCCGGTCGACCATGCTGTTCGGGAACGCGACGTCGTCGCGGATACGCCGCGCGAGCGCGCCGTCGATGCGTTCCGCGTAGTCGATCAGCAGCGCGCGCAGCGTGTCGCCGTTTGACGTCATGTTGTCGCAGCAGACGACGGTTAGCGGCGCATGGGCCGGCCGCAGGCGCAGGCCGGCCGCGATCACGCCGAGCGCGGTGCGCGGCGCGTCGGGCGTCGCCAGATCCTGACGAATCGCGGGATCGTCGGCATCGAGCCCGCCGCCGGGGCGGCGGCAATAACCTTTCTCGGTCACGGTCAGGCTGACGATCGACACGGCCGGATCGGCGATCCGCGCCAGCAGCGCGGGCAGCGATTCGGGCGCGAACAGCGCGCCGTGCACCGCGCCGACGATCCGCGTGCGCGCGCCGCGGCCGTCGCGTTCGGTCACCGTGTACAGGTGATCCTGCGCGGCGAGCAGGTCGACGGTATGGCGCCGCCGCAGTTCGACGCCGACGATCCCCCAGCGGAGGTCGCCTTGTTCGAGCACCGTTTCGGTATGCAGCGCCTGGTGCGCGCGATGGAACGCGCCGAGGCCGAGATGGACGATGCCGGTGCGGACCGCCTGCCGGTCATAACCGGGGCGGCGCGTGCCGGGCGGCGCGGTGCGCAGGAAATCGGGGGCGGATAACATGACGTTTGACAGCGGCTTGTACCATGGTAGATGTCGAGGTGTGTGCAGGTTATTTCGACTTTTAACGTGAAGTTATCGGTGTAAACGCTAGATCGCCTGAATCCGATGGCTTATGTACCATGGTAGTAATCGATATCGAGTCGGATCAATCGCAACCATGAGCGAAACGGCAGCACTGGAAGAAGCGGACGTCGTGGTCACGGCGTTGCAGGGGTTCTCACTGGACGAGAGCCGGTCATATACGGAGCAGGTGCATGCGCTGCTGCGCCACGCGATCGTGCGCGGCGCGCTGCCGCCGCGCACCGCGCTGTCGGAGGCGGTGATTTCCACCACGATCAAGGTCAGCCGCACGCCGGTGCGCGAAGCATTCGCGCAGCTCGCCGACGAGCGGCTCGTGCAGATCATCCGGAAGGTAGGCACGCTGGTCGCGCCGATTCCGGTGTCGATCCTCGAGGAAGGGCGCTTCGCGCGCAGCACGCTCGAATGCGCGAACCATGTCGAGCTCGCGCAGAAGATCACGCCGGCGCAGCTCGCGGAGCTGTCGCGGATCATCGACGCGCAGCGCGAGGCCGTGGCGGCCGGCGACGTCGAAGCGTTCTTCGATCTCGACGAGGCGATGCACGGCCGGATGTTCGCGTTCGCGGGCCGGCCCCACGTGTGGGAAATGCTGCAGCCGATGAAGCGCCAGTTCGACCGCGTGCGCTGGCTGCTGCTCGACCGCGTCGAGGATCACGCGCGCCGCGCGCTGCAGGAACACGAACAGATCCTCGCGCACATCGCGTCGCGCAACATGGCGCTGCTCGGTGCATCGGTCGCGATGCACGTCGACCGGATCGGCTCGCATCTGCCGGAAGTGCGCAGCCGCGCGCCCCATTACTTTGTCGACTGAAACGCCCGCTGGAGGAGCGCAGTGAAAATCGAACGCTTGCAGACCATCGTCACGTGTCCGGGCCGGAACTTCGTGACGGTGAAGATCGTGACCGATGAAGGCGTGTACGGCCTCGGCGACGCGACGCTCAACGGGCGCGAGCTCGCGGTGCGCGCGTACCTGGAAGACCACGTGTTCCCGTGCCTCGTCGGCCGCGACCCGCGCAACATCGAGGACATCTGGCAATACCTGTATCGCGGCGCGTACTGGCGGCGCGGGCCCGTGACGATGACGGCGATCGCCGCGATCGACATGGCGCTGTGGGACATCAAGGGCAAGCTCGCGGGTATGCCCGTCTATCAGCTGCTCGGCGGCAAGAGCCGCGACGGCCTGATGGTGTACGGCCACGCGAACGGGCGCGATCATGAAGAAGCGGTCGACGCGGTGCGCGCGCACATCGAGGAAGGCTACCGTGCGATCCGCGTGCAGTCGGGCGTGCCGGGGCTCGACAAGGTGTACGGCGTCGGCAAGACCGCAGGCGCATACGAGCCCGCCGAGAAGGGGTTGCCGCCCGAGGAGCCGTGGGACACCGCGCTCTACCTGCGCCACACGCCGGAACTGTTCCGCAAGGTGCGCGACGCGGTCGGCGATGCGCCGCACCTGCTGCACGACGCGCACCACCGCCTCACGCCGATCGAGGCCGCGCGGCTCGGCCGCGATCTCGAGCCGCACCGGCTGTTCTGGCTCGAGGATGCGACGCCCGCGGAGAACCAGGACGCATTCCGCCTGATCCGCCAGCACACGACGACGCCGCTCGCGGTCGGCGAGGTGTTCAACTCGATCTGGGATTGCAAGGACCTGATTCGCGACCAGTTGATCGATTACATCCGCGCGACGATCGTGCATGCGGGCGGCATCACGCACGTGCGGCGCATCGCCGACTATGCGGCGATGTACCAGGTGCGCACCGGTTTCCACGGCGCGACCGACCTGTCGCCCGTCTGCATGGCGGCTGCCGTGAACTTCGGGCTGTGGGCGCCGAACTTCGGCATCCAGGAGCTGATGCCGCACAGCCCGCTGACCGATGAAGTGTTTCCGCACAGCTACCGTTTCGAGGACGGCTATCTCGTGATGGACGACGTGCCGGGCCTCGGCGTCGACATCGACGAGACGCTGGCCGCGAAATATCCGTACGAGCGCGCGTACCTGCCGGTCGCCCGGCTGCGCGACGGCTCGATGTGGAACTGGTAAGCGCCGAAGATCAGAAGGAGAGAATCGAAATGTTGAGTGTCGTTGTCGATCGTCCGAACAGCATGGGCGTGCGTGAGGTGCCGCTGCCCGTGCCCGCCGCCGGCGAAGTGCGCGTGAAGGTGCGCTATGCGGGCATCTGCGGGTCGGACCTGCACATCTTTCACGGCAAGAATCCGTTCGTGTCGTACCCGCGCATCATCGGCCACGAGTTCGTCGGCACGATCGAGTCGGTCGGCGCGGGCGTCGATGCCGCACGGCTCGGCGAGACCGTCGCGGTCGACCCGGTGATCAGCTGCGGGCATTGCCACGCGTGCACGATCGGCCGCCGCAACGTGTGCCGCCACCTGACCGTGCTCGGCGTACATCGCGACGGCGGCTTCAGCCAGTACACGTGCGTGCCGGCCGGCAATGCGTACCGGATTCCGGAAGCGATCGCCGATACCTGCGCCGCGATCGTCGAGCCGTTCGCGGTGGCCGCGAACGCGACGTCGCGCACCGGCGTGCTGCCGGGCGATGTCGCGCTGATCTACGGCGCCGGCACTGTCGGGCTGACGATCCTGCAGGTGCTCAAGCGCGTGTACGGCATCCGCGCGTTCATCACCGACCGGCTCGATGCGCGGCTGCAGCTCGCGCGCAAGTGCGGCGCGGCGGAGGACGAGATCATCAACACGACCGTCGAGTCGCTGCCCGACGCGCTGGAACGGCGCGGCGTCGACGGCGGCCCGACGCTGATCTTCGATGCCGTGTGCCATCCGTCGATTCTCGAGGAGGCCGTGCGGATCGCCGCGCCGGCCGGCCGGATCGGCGTGCTCGGTTTTTCGTCGGAACCGTCGGCGATCGTGCAGGCCGAGCTGACGAAGAAGGAGCTGACGCTCGCGGCGTCGCGGCTGAACTGCGCGATGTTCCCGCAGGTGATCGACTGGATCGCCCGCGGGCTGATCGAGCCCGAGCATATCGTCACGCACAAGGTGGGCTTTCGCGATGTCGCGCATGCGTTCGACATGGCGGAGCGCAATCCGGCGGAAAGCTGCAAGATCCTGCTCGATTTCGCGGGCGGCTGATCGCGGTTCCATCCCGTTTCGTGTCGCCGGCCGGAGCGCGTCGCGCGTGTCGCGCCGCACCGGCCGCATGACGCGATCGCTCGCCGACGGCGGGCCAGGGCGGTGCGAATCCCGCGCGCCGCATCGGGGGCAGGTTCGGGATCGAACACATCGATATCCACCATCAGGAGACATGCACCGTGACCCGGATTCCCTTCGAAGACATGCAGCGTGCGATCCATGCGGCGCTCGTGAATGCCGGCATGCGCGAACGCGACGCCGAGACCTGCGCGCGGGTGCATACCGAATCGACCTGCGACGGCGTCAATTCGCACGGCATCAATCGCGTCGCACGATTCGTCGACTATCTGGACAAGGGGTGGGTGAACCTTGACGGCGTGCGTGAGCGCGTCAAGCAATTCGGTGCGATCGAAGTCTGCGACGGCCATCGCGGCCCGGGCATTCTCAACGCGCTGTCCGCGACCGGCCGGGCCATCGAGATCGCGGACGAGCAGGGTGTCGGCATCGTGGCGATGCGCAATGCAACCCACTGGATGCGGGGCGGCACCTATGGCTGGCATGCTGCCGAGCGCGGCTACATCGCGATCTGCTGGACCAACACCGAAGCCTGCATGCCGGGCTGGGGCGGCAAGAATACGCGCGTCGGCAACAACCCGTTCGTGATGGCGGTGCCGCGCGAGCGCGGCCATATCGTGCTCGACATGGCGATGTCGCAGTACTCGTACGGCAAGCTGCAGGCCACCCGCCTCAAGGGGAGGAACATGCCGTTTCCGGCAGGCTTCGACAGCAGCGGGAAGCTGACCGCCGAGCCCGGCCCGATCGAGGCGTCGATGCGCATCTTGCCGATGGGCTACTGGAAGGGCTCGGGCTTCGCGATCATGCTCGACGTGCTCGCGGCGGTGCTGTCCGAAGGGCTCGCGACGAACGGGATCGATGCGATTCAGCAGGGAAGCTGCACCGGGTGCTCGCAGGTCTTCATCGTGATCGACCCGCGCAAGCTCGGCGGCGAAGCGTTCACGAACCACGTGGCCGACGGCGTGGCGGACTACGTGAACACGTCCGAGCTCGCGGAAGACAGCAACGAAGTGCTTTATCCGGGACAGAGCGCGCTGCGCACCCGGATCGAACAGCGGCAGCACGGCATCGCCGTCGACGACGGAATCTGGGCCGACGTGCTCGCGCTCGCGGAGCGCCGGGCGCCGCCGCATCGCTGACGACACGACGGCGGCCACGCCGGTACGAACCGACGGATCGAACCCATTGCTGCAAGGACGCTTGTTTTCATCGGGAGAACTTACCATGAGGGCGGATGTCGCGCTTGCGCTGGACGCAGGCATCGAGGCACGGAACGAAGATGCGTTGTACCGGAAAGTGATACTGAGGATCGTCCCGCTGTTCTTCCTCGGTTTCATCATGTCCTACCTGGACCGCGTCAACATCGGTTTCGCGAAACTGCAGATGGCGGCCGATTTCGGTCTGACGAATGCGTCGTTCGCACTCGGTGCGAGCGTGTTCTTCTGGGGCTACATGCTGTTCGAGATCCCGAGCAACCTGATCCTGCGACGTGTCGGCGCGCGGGCATGGATCGCGCGGATCATGATCACCTGGGGGATCGTGTCGATCCTGATGATCTTCTCGAGGAACGAGGCCGCGTTCTATTCGCTGCGGTTCCTGCTGGGCGTCTGTGAGGCCGGCTTCGTCCCGGGCGTCATGTACTACACGAACACGTGGCTGCCGGCCCGGCGCCAAAGCGGC
Source organism: Burkholderia sp. Ac-20345 (assembly GCF_017104825.1). Lineage (NCBI taxonomy): Bacteria > Pseudomonadati > Pseudomonadota > Betaproteobacteria > Burkholderiales > Burkholderiaceae > Burkholderia > Burkholderia sp. Ac-20345. The sequence continues at coordinate 10,383 of NZ_JAAGPO010000095.1, forward strand.
ATGTATTCGCTGTTTCTGATGGCGTTGCCGGTCGCCGTCGTGTTCGGCGCGCCGCTGTCCGGCGCGATCATGGAGACGATGAACGGCGTGGCGGGCATCCGCGGGTGGCAGTGGCTGTTCCTGCTCGAAGGGCTGCCGTCGGTGGTGCTGGGCGTCGTCATCCTGATGCTGCTGCGAAACAGTCCGGCCGACGTGGACTGGCTGAGCGCGCGCGAGAAGCAGGTCATCGAGGCGAACGTCGCGAAGGAGGCGGCCGTCAAGTCGCATCGCGTGGCCGATGCATTCCGGTCGCCGAAGATCTACGCGCTGATCGTCGTGATGATCCTGTTCAACACCGGGTTCTATGGACTGACGTTCTGGATGCCGACGCTGTTTCACGATGCGGGGGTGGCGAACAACCTGACGGTCGGGCTGCTGACCGCCATCCCGTTCGGCGTGGCCGCCATCTGCATGTACGTGAACGCGAAGCGCGCGGAGCAATCCGGGCGGTTGCGCCGGCACGGTGTGATACCCGTCGCGCTGGCCGCGATCGGCTTGTTCGTTGCGACGATTGCGCACGACAACTTCTGGCTCGCATTGGTGATGTTGACCGTCGCGACATCGGGCATCCTGTCGCTGATGCCGATCTACTGGACGCTGCCGGGGCGCGTGCTGTCCGGCCCGGCGGCCGCGGCCGGCTTCGCGCTGATCAACGCGTGCGGGAGCCTGTCAGGCATCCTCGGCGCGACGATCATCGGCTATGCGGGCCTGCGGATCGGCATGACCATCCTGGCCGGATTCCTCGCGTTGTGCAGCATCGTGTTCTACCGGGTCTGTCCGCCCACGGCGGACTAGCCGCGCGCCACGCCACGGCCGTCCGCACGATGGCGGTCAGAACGACACCGTCGTCGTCAGCGTGACGAGCCGCGGCTCGCCGACCGCGATGATCAGGTTGTTGTTGCTCGACGGGTAGTAGGTCTTGTCGAGCAGGTTCTTCACGTTGAGCTGGAAGCGCGTCGGGAATTTGCCGATCGTCGTTTCGTAGGCCGCGAATGCATCGACGGTCACGTAGCCGGGCAGCGTGAAGCTGTTCGCGGTGTCGCCGGAGCGTGCGCCGACGAGACGTGCGCCGCCGCCGAAGCGCCAGTGGCCAGGCAGGTTCGCGATCGCCGTGTCGTACACCGCGAACAGGCTGCCCGTGTGGCGCGCAACGTTGACGAGCGGCGTGTTGTTGTCGCGGTCGTTCGCGTTCGTATATGCGTAGCTGCCGATCACGCTCAGGTGGCGCGTGATCTGCCCCGCGACGTCGAGTTCGATCCCGCGCGAGCGCGCGGTGCCGATCGTCGACGTGAGGTCGCCCACCGTGACCGCGACGTTGCGCTTGTCGATCTGGTAGACCGAGAGCGTGCCGGTGATCGCGGGCTTCAGGCTGAACTTCAGCCCGGCCTCGAGCACGCGGCCGTATTCCGGCGCGAGCGGGGCGGCGACGTTCGTGGCGACGTTCGGCTTGAACGAGCGGCTCACGTTCGCGTAGGCGGTCAGCGCCGGCGTGAGCGCATACGCGAGCCCGAACTGCGGCAGCCACACGGTGCCGCGCGAGCGGTCGGCGAACACGAACGGCCGCCCCATCCCCGATTCCTGCTGCCAGTTTTCCCAGCGCAGCCCGCCTACCGCCGTGAGCCGGTCGGTGAGCTTCACCGAGTCCTGCACGATCGTCGAATACGCATGGACCACCGAGCGCGAATCGCTCTGCTTCGGGTTGGGCGTGCCGCCCGGCGCGAGCAGGTCGTACACGGGGTCGTACAGATTGAAGCCCTTGGTCGCCTTGCCGCGGATCGTGTCGCCGCGGAAGCTGCGCTGCCGCTCGTATTCACCGCCGATGTAGATCGCGTGGTTCATCCCGGCGAGCGTCACGTTGCCGAGCAGGCCGAGCGTCGCGATCTGGTCGGAATCGTTGCGCCCGAGGTTCGCATCGGACGAGCGCGTCAATGCGCCGGTCGTGCTGTTGAATGCGGTGGCGCGGGTGATGGTTTGGTCGTAGCGATCGCGACCCCAGCCGTAGGTTGCACGCACGCGCCACGCATCGGAGAAGCGGTGTTCGACGCGCGCGCGCAGCGTTTCCTGGATGCCGTTGCTCTGCGACCATGCTTCCTCGTAGCGGCGATAGCGCAGCGCATCGTCGAGCTGGCCGTTCACGAGCACGGTGCCGCGATCGAACGGCGTCGTGTAGTCGACGTACTGGTAGCTGACGTCGATCGACGTGTTCGCGTCGTGCCACGACAGCGCGGGCGCGATCAGCGCGTCGCGCTGGCGGCCGAAGCTGCGCCAGTAGCGGCTCGTGTCGTATTGCCCGGTCAGCCGGAACGCGAGCGTGCCGCCCGCGACCTGGCCCGGCTTGCCGAGCGGGCCCGTGAGATCGAACGTCGCGCTGCTGCCGCCGTGGCTCGTGCGCGAGGCCGAGATCGAGCCGCCGAACGTGTCTTCCGGCTTGCGCGTGACGAGGTTGATCACGCCGCCCGGATCCTGCATCCCGTAGAGCAGCGACGCCGGGCCCTTCAGCACTTCGACGCGGTCGATCGTCGCGAGATAGCTGTGCAGCACCGGCGTGCGCACGCCGTCGACGAGCACGGAGCCGTCGTTGTTCGACCCGAAGCCGCGCTTGATGAACGCGTCGCGCGTGCCGCCGAGCGTGTTGGTCTGCGTGACGCCGCTGATGTTGCCGAGCACGTCGTCGAGCGAGCGTGCCTGCTGATCCTGCATCACGCTGCTGCTGACCACCGCGACCGATTGCGGAATCTCCTTGATCGAACGGTTGTCGCCGCCTGCGATGCTCGTGGTGCGCGGCTGATAGCCGACCGTCGGATCGACGGTTGCCGATGCGCTGACGCTGATGACCGGGAGTTCGCGCGCGGCCGGTGTCGCCGGCGCAGAGGTGGAAGCGGGGGCGGCCGGCTCTGCGCCGGCGCGTTCGGCGGCGGATGCATGTGTGCCGCTCGCGACGCACAGGGTGATCAGGGCAGGCAGGCTCGTGCGCCACGGACGCAGGGTCCGGGCGCGGCGGGGCGTTCGACGGGATGGCATGAATCGATGCAGGACGGAGTACTAAGGATCTTGTCGCGGACCGCGGCGTTCCGCCGCGACCAGGGGGTGAATAATATATGTAATGAGAATCATTTGCAATTGTAATGAGGTGATCGGCGGCACGCGGGCCTTGGTTGCCGGGCCGTCGGCCGTCTGCTACCGTAGCGACCAAAATCAGACGCAGTGAAATTCAATGAGAGAGCCGGGGGCCGCACCATGTCATCTTCCTGTCACGTCGCGTTCAGCGCGACGCTGCGCACCGCGCACGACCATGCGGGTGGTGAAGTGATCGCAGCCGTGTTCCGCCATTCGAACGATTAAAGCAACGGAAGCGAATTCGTCCGGCGCAAGCGCCGGGCTTCAATTACTTCAACCACCACGTTAGACGGGAGACCACCCATGAATAAGATTTCCGCGCCGTTCGCGGCGGCCGCGCTTGCGGCGTTCACGATGCTGGCGGGCGTCCACCAGACCGCCTGCGCCGCGTCGGACACCGAGCCCGCGATCGACGCGCGTTACGGCGCCGTGATCGAGGCCTATACGCAGGACATGGCCGCCGCGAAGACGAAGTACGACGGCAAGCGCCTCGTGTTCGTCGGTGCCGTGATCCGGATGGGCAGCGACCCGGGCGGCACCTATTTCGGCGCGCTGACGAAGGACGGCGAGCAGTTCGACACGCATTTCGACGTGTCCGACCAGGATGCATTGAAGCCGAAATTCCCCGGCGGCGAGATCAAGCCGTTCGTCACGTCGGCCGCGTTCCGCTTCAGCTGCGTGAACGAAGGCTATATCGATGCACCCGTCCTGCCGGGGTTGAAGCTCTCGCACTGCCGGCTCGCCAACTGACCTGCGCTGGCGCGGTGTCCGGCGTTCAGAACTTCTGCTGGATGCCGGCCATCACGCCGAGCTGGTTCATTCCGGTCCCGACCGTCCCGCCGGCAGCGACCGCGTTCGCAGCCAGCGTGCTGTTGAACATGTAGCCCACCGACGTATAGACGGTCGTCCGCTTCGACAGGAAATAGTTCGCGCGGCCGACGAGCAGCGTGGCATTCGTGCCACCTTCACTGTTTTCGCGGCGCTGCAGGTAGCGTACGCCCTGAAGGTCGAGCGCGAGGTAGGGCGTCGCGTAGTACGTGCCGCCGGCGAACACGATATCGGCCTGCAGGTGTTCGGCCGCCGCGAGGTTGCGGCGGATCCATCCGGCGCCCAGTTTCGCGGGCCCGATCTTCACGTAGCCGGCGACGATGTCGCGCGTGTCGGTGTACGCCGGATTGTTCAGCGGGGCCAGCGCGCCGCCGCCGCCGCGCATCACGTCGTGCGACGCGGCGAGCCCGAAGTTGCTCGCGTCATACGCGAGCATCGCCGTGTACTGGCGGCAGGCGACGATATCACCGGGCACCTGTCCGGCGCAGCCCGTCGCCGACGGCCCTGCCGGCCCGGCCGCGTCGCGGCCGAAGCTGTAGGTGGCGCCGAGCGTCACGCCGCGGAACGTGCCCTTGTAGCCGATCGCATTGTCGCTGCGCGCGTTCGGCAGATAGGAATCGAAATCCGCCATCGAGTGAATCGACGGGCCGATCACGTCGGCGTTGGTCAGCACGATCATCGACATGTTCATCTGGCGGCCGAGGGTCAGCGTGCCGAACGGACTGTTCACACCGACGTTCGCCTGTCGCCCGAACAGGCGCCCGCCGTAGTTCAGTGCGCCGGTGCCGGGCTGGAAGCCGTTTTCGAGCACGAAGAAGGCCTGGTAGCCGCCGCCGAGATCCTCCGTGCCTCTCAGCCCCCACCGTGACGGCACCTCGCCGGTCAGCGTCGGCATGCCCGTGAACGATCCGCCGTGCGCGGCGTTGTTGTAGTAGGACACGCCGGTATCGATGATCCCGTACAGCGTGACGCTGCTTTGCGCGCAGGCCGGTCCGGCCAGCGCCATTGCCGTCGCGAGTGCGACGCCCAGTTTCGTTTTCATGGCTGTCTCCAAACAGTATGTAGATGTGCTTATCGATTTTTTTATTGGACCGGACGGATCCGGGGTGCCGACGCGTATCGGCAGGACTGCAGGCGTCGCGTGTTACGACATCGCCGGGTCGTGTTGCCGGCGTGGCGCCGCGGCACGCGAGCCCACCATGAAGACGGCGATTGCCGCGCCGGCCATCGGCACGAGGAACGCGAGATAGAGATGGGACACGGACCAGCCGTCGTCCAGCAGCGCACCGACCGTCATCGGCGACAGGATCGCGCCGAGGCGGCCGATGCCGACCGCAAGGCCGATGCCGGTCGTGCGGATTTCGGCGGGGTACGGCGTCGGCGACAGCGCATACATGCCGGCCACGCACGCATTGATCACCGCGCCGAGGAATACCCCGACGGTCATCCCGATGCCGAGCGAGCCCGTGTTCGCGCCGAACACGACCATCAGCGCGCCGCCGAGCAGCAGGGTCGCGCCCAACAGATTGCGCAGGCCGAAACGCGTCGACAGCAGGCTGAAGAGCGACGCGCCCGCGATACCGCCGAGGTTGAGCAGTACGCCGCCGGTGACGCCCTGCGATGCCGACAGCCCGGCCTGGACCAGCAGCTTCGGCGTCCAGCTCACGACGAAGTAGAAGCTGCCCATCACGAGGAAGAACGCGATCCACAACGCGATCGTGCGGCGCGCGAGCGGAGCGCGCAGCACGGCCGTCCAGCTCGACGCGGGGCTCGCCGCGCCGGTGGACGAGGTCGCGATCGGCAGCGAGTCGATCGGTGCGCGCTTCATTCTCGCGAGGATGCGGTTGATTTTCTGCAGCGCGTCGTCCGGACGCCTCGCCAGCAGGAAATCGAGCGATTCCGGCAGCAGCGCAAGCACCATCGGGATCGCCAGCAAGGTCAGGATGCCGCCGAACGCGAACACGCTGCGCCATCCCCACGTCGACAGCAGGTAGCCGGCGATGACGCCTCCGGCGGTGGCGCCGATCGCGTAGCCGGTCGACTGCATGCCGATCGCGGCGCTGCGCCATTTGTTCGATGCGTACTCGCCGCTGATCACGGTCAGGCTCGCCAGCATGCCGCCGATGCCGAGCCCCGTGTACGCCCGCGCGATGGCGAGTTGCAGCGTGCTGTGCGTGGCCGCACAGGCGAGCATCCCGGTCGAGATCACGGCGAGGCAGAGCAGGATGATGCGGCGGCGGCCGACGCGGTCGGCCAGCGGCGCGATCAGCACCGAGCCGATGCCCATGCCGGCCAGCCCGGCACTCAACAGCAGGCCGATTTCCTTGCCGCTCAGTTTCCATTCGGCCGCCAGGTGCGGCGCGGCAAACGCGACGGCCAGCACATCGAAGCCATCGAGCATGTTCAGCACGACGCAGGCCGTAACCGCCATCGTCTGGAACGCGCTCATCGGGGATTCGTCGATCGTATTGCGGATATTTGCGCTCACGTCAAAGATCCTTCATAAAATAGTATGACTAATCAAATAGAATGGAATCGAGGCCGGCGGTAGCGGATGGGATGAAACCGAATGCGCGGGATGACGGACATCCTCGGGGAAACACCCGCCGCGGCCGGCAGGCGCCGCTAGTGCGCCGGCACGATGCTTACGCGGGTTCGGGTTGCAGCAGCAGCCGCTCGATCACGCGCCGCGCGCGATTGGGGCCTGCGTCGACGTGAATGTCGAGCTGGCGACTGTCCGGAAAGCGCAGCTGATTCCGGTATTGCGCTTCGATCACGGTCTTGTCCTCGTCGAACGTCGCTGCGGATTGCTCGATGACCGTTTGCGCGACGCGCTCGACGTCGTGTTGCGGATTGGTCGCGACGGTCCAGAAGTAGTGCGTCGTGGTTTCCGTCTCGGGCGTGATGCCGTGGAAGCCGCGCATGTGAAAGCCGCCGCGCGCCGGATCGTGCAGGTCGCCGGTGCCGGCGTCCATCGCGCCGGTCCAGATCCGGATGTGCGACACGTGGAACTCGATTTCCTGCCAGCGATCGACGCGGGCCGCGAACGGCCATGCGGCGGTGTAGGTCGGCGGCGGGACGGAATCCGGCATCCGGCGAACCAGTGTCACCGTGTCGCCGTCGCTGCTGACGCGGGTTTCCGCGCCCATGTGCAGCGGTGCGTTGCCGCCGATCGTTTTCAGATGGACATAGCCGAGGTGGCTCAGGTCCATCAGGTTGTCGTGAATCAGTTGATACGGAGCGTCGTAATGGTAGTTGCCGCCGCCGAACCGGTATTGCGGATCCCCGTGGAACGCGTAGCGCGGCGGCGCGCAGGTCGGTCGAGCGTGCGCGTCGGCGCCGATCCAGATCCACACGATCGCGTCCTGCTCCTGCACCGGGTACGACGACACGCACGCCTTGGCCGGAATCCGGTCCTGGCCGGGAATCTCCACGCATGCGCCGCCGCGGTCGAACAGCAGGCCGTGATAGCCGCAGCGCAGGCCGCGCGCTTCGAGCGAGCCGCACGACAGCGGCAGCGACTTGTGGCAGCAGCGATCCTCCAGCGCGCCGACTTCCCCGGACGGCAACCGGAACAGGACGACCGGATGGCCGAGCAGCGTGCGGGCGACGGGTTTGTCCGTCAGTTCGGATGACAGCGCGGCGACCCACCATCGGTCGACCGGGAATTTAGCAGTATTGAATGATGATCGGGTAGGTTGCTCCATTGATCGTCTCCAGTATTGTGGTTGGCCGCCTCGGGTCGGGCGGGTCCGTCTACAGATCGAGTACCAGCAGGTCGCTTCGCGACCGCGAACAGCACGGCATGAACTGGTCGCCGGCCGCCTGTTCCTGTTCGGTCAGATACGAATCGCGATGATCGGGCTCGCCTTGCAGCACGCGCGTCGCGCAGGTACCGCAGACGCCTTGCTCGCACGACGTCAGCACGTCGACGCCGTTCGCGGCCAGCGCCGCGATGACCGTGCATTCGGCCGGCACGTCGATCACCTTGCCGCTGCTCGCGATCCGGACCTGAAACGCGCGGTCCGAGCCGGACGACGCAACCGCGCCGCCGAAGAACTCGTAGTGCAGTCGCGCTTCGGCCCAACCGCCCTCGCGCGCGGCGTTCAGCACCGCATCCATGAAGCCGCGCGGCCCGCATACGTACAGGTGCGTGCCGTCGGGCGCCGCGGCGAGCACGGCGGCCAGGTCGAAGCGTTGCGCGGGGGCGCCGTCGTCGACGTGGAGGCGGGCACGGTCATGGAACCCGGCTGCGTTGATCCGCTCGACGAACGCCATGCGGTCGGTCGAGCGCGCGCAGTAGTGCAGGTCGAATGGCAAGCCGGAGGAGAACAGCCGTTCCGCCATGGAGAGAATCGGCGTGACGCCGATCCCGCCTGCGAGCAGTAGGTGGTGCGGCGCGTCGGGGGCGAGCGGAAACTGATTGCGCGGCACGCCGATCCGCACGGTATCGCCTTGCCGCACTTCGTCGTGAATGGCGCGCGACCCACCGCGACCGTCGGCATCGCGCAGCACGGCGATCTGATAGCGGTCGCCGTGCTCCGGGTGGTTGCACAGCGAATACTGGCGCACGAGGCCACCCGGCAGATGCACGTCGATATGGGCGCCGGCATCGAAGCGCGGCAGCGGCGAGCCGTCATCGCTGACGAATTCGAAGCCGCAGATGTCGCGTGCTTCGTGCCACTTGCGGGCCACCCGGACCGTCAGCGTCGCGGTGCTCATGACGCCTCCTTGATCTGCGCAACCGGGATCACGGGCCGCTGCGGGCTCGACGCGTTTTCGTCGGCGAGCAGCCGCTCGATCACCTTGCGCGACAGCACGCCGCCCGCGTCGATGTTGAGTTTGAGCAGCTTGCGATCGGGCCACTTCTCCAGGTTGAGCTGCTGGCGCTCGAGCATCTCGAGATCCTCGGCGAAGATCTTGCCCTGGCCTTCGCGGATCTCGGCGGTCAGTGCGTGATCGTCGGGCCGGAAGTTGCGCGCCATCCCCCAGAAGTACCAGATCGAGGTGTCCGTCTCGGGCGTGATGAAATCGACGACGATCGACGACGCCTTCAGTCCGGCCGGCGCGTCGTAGCCGCCGTGGCCCGCATGCGCGACACCGACTTCGATCATCACGTGGCTCGGCGGCGTGAAGCGGCAGATCTGCCAGCGATCGACCGGCACGTCGTCGGCCAGCCCGTTGCCGCGCAACCCCATTTGCCAGAACGGCGGCGGCATCACGTTTTCCATGAAGCGGCTCGTGACGACTTCGTCGCCGTGGCTGGTGGTCTTCGGCGGCGCTTCGTCGATTTCCTTCTGGCCGATGCTCGTCGCATGGACGTAGGTTTCGTGCGTGAGATCCATGAGGTTGTCGATCATCAGCCGGTAGTCGCAGCGGATGTGATACAGGCCGCCGCCGTGGGCCCAGGCCGGATCCTCGGCCCACGCCAGCGCGGGCAGTTTGGCGGGATCGGCTTCCGACGCATCGCCCGGCCAGACCCAGATGAATCCGTAGCGCTCGATCGCCGGGAAGCTGCGAATCGGCGGGAAGCCGCCGACACGCTGGCCCGGCATGCCGGCCGCCTTGCCATTGCAGCCCATTTCCAGTCCGTGATAGCCGCACACGAGTACGCCGTCGCGCACGAATCCCAGCGACAGCGGTGCACCGCGGTGCGGGCAGAAGTCCTCGAGCGCGGCGACCCGGCCATCCGCCGCGCGGTAAAACACCATCGACTCGTTGCAGATCTTGCGGCCCAGCGGCTTGCCGTCGATTTCATCGGGCGTGCACGCCACGTACCAAGCATTCTTGAGAAACACGTTCGTCGTCTCCGTCAGGTCGATGCCGCCGGTACGCGGCATCTCTTCATTCCGTGTACTGAATGAGATTCAGTGTACTCATTGAGATTGGCTGGGACAAGGCGAGCGGTATACTGGTTTTCCCGGGAAATGGCGCGAGGCAGCGCCATGCCGTCGGCGCGCGCAACCGGCACGCGCCGCTTATGTCATCGACTCACTCATGGAAAAAACGAATCCCGCCGACCTGCCGGTTTTCCCGCTCGATCTGTACGACGAGCCCGGGCACCTGATCCGGCGCGCACACCAGATCGCGGTTGCGATGTTCTACGAGAAGCTGGGCCGGGACGTGACGCCGGTGCAGTACGCGGTCCTGCGGATGCTGTACGAGTGCCCGGGGCTCGATCAGGTGACGCTCGCGCAGCGGGTCGCGCTCGACACGTCGACGACCGCGGATCTCGCGGTCCGGCTCGAAGCGAAAGGATTGATCGTGCGCGAAGTGCTGCCGCGGCGTCAGCGCCGCCTGCTGCTGACGCCGGCGGGCGTCGAACTGCTCACGCATCTGATTCCGTCGGTGAAGGAGCTGCGTGCCGGCCTGTTCGACGGAATGGGAGAGGACGATTCGCAGGAACTGGTGCGCTTGTTGCGCAAGTTCGTCCATTTGAACAACGAGCAGAGCCGCGCGCCGCTGCGCGTCGGCGACGAGTCATAGCGCGCCCGAACCCCACGACGGTGGGGAGACGATGAGGCGGCGGGCGCGCTGCCCGCCGCGCGTCACCCGCGCGTGCTGTCGCCTTCCAGCCGCCGCACGGCTTCCGCCACTTCGTTCCTGAAACGCACGAGCGCCGCCTGTTCCGGCGCCGGCGGCTGCACGGCGGCCCACAGCATGTCGACGAGCTGCGTGGCCGTCGTTTCCGTGTCGAGCTTGCGGTGCCCGAGGATCGCATCCCACAGCACGTGCTCGATCGGCCCGAACACCATCGAGCGCAGCAGGCTCAGCGGCAGGTCGGTGCGCACCTGCCCGGCCGCCTGGCCACGTGCGAGCACGTCCATCAACGGCGCGGTGTAGCGGCGCTGCAGCGCGGTGAGCTCGTCGCTCAGCGCATGCTGCTTTGCGCGGCCTTCCGACAGCACCAGCGCGCACAGGCCCGTGCCGTTCACCAGCATCAGCCGCAGGTGGGTGCGCACGATGAACGCGAACTGCTGCTGCACCGACGCGTCCTGCGGCATCCCGTGCTCGAACGCGGCGATGTTTTCGTCGTACCAATCCGCGATGACACGCGCGCACAGCTCGCGCTTGCCGCGGAAGTAGCTGAACACCGTCGCCTCCGACACACCCACGCGCTGCGCGATCTCGGCGGCCGTCGCATGCTCGTAACCTTTTTCGGCGAACACTTCTCGGCCGGCGCGCAGAATGTCCTGCACGCGTTGCTGGGATTTGCGCCCGGCGGGCGCGCGCGACGTGTCGGCGCGGTCGGCTTTGACGGTGGCGGTCATGGTGTCGGCGGTAGCGGCTGTCATCTCGGCATCATATCTGAGTGTCACTCAAAAAACTATTGACGCCGAACCGGGCGAGGCGCGAAACTGTGCAAAATTTACGCTGTATCGGTCAATGAATCTGAGCATTCAATCGATTTGAGCGAAACTCAGAAATCGGTGGATGCCACACACTTTCTGGAGACGGAGGAGACATGATCAACCTGCCCGGTGTGCAATTCATGCTCGGTGAAGACATCGAGATGCTGCGCGACGCCGTCGCGACGTTCGCGGCGAAGGAAATCACGCCGCGCGCGGCGGAGGTCGACCGCACCGACCAGTTTCCGATGGATCTGTGGAAGAAGTTCGGCGATCTCGGCGTGCTCGGCATGACGGTGGCCGAGGAATACGGCGGCGCGAACATGGGCTACACCGCGCACATGGTCGCGATGGAAGAGATCTCGCGCGCATCGGCGTCGATCGGCCTGTCGTACGGCGCGCACTCGAACCTGTGCGTGAACCAGATCCATCGCAACGGCACCGACGCGCAGAAGCAGAAATACCTGCCGAAGCTCGTGTCGGGCGAACACATCGGCGCGCTCGCGATGAGCGAGCCGAACGCGGGCTCCGACGTCGTCAGCATGAAGCTGCGCGCCGACAAGCGCGGCGATCGCTACGTGCTGAACGGCACGAAGATGTGGATCACCAATGGCCCCGATTGCGACACGCTGGTGGTCTACGCGAAGACGGATGTCGAAGCCAACTCGCGCGGCATCACCGCGTTCATCGTCGAGAAGGGCATGAAGGGCTTCTCGGTCGCGCAGAAGCTCGACAAGCTCGGCATGCGCGGCTCGCACACGGGCGAGCTGGTGTTCCAGGACGTCGAGGTGCCGGAGGAAAACATCCTCGGCCAGCTCAACGGCGGCGTGAAGGTGCTGATGAGCGGCCTCGACTACGAGCGCGCGGTGCTGTCGGGCGGCCCGACGGGCATCATGGCCGCGTGTCTCGACGCGGTGGTGCCGTATATCCACGACCGCAAGCAGTTCGGCCAGTCGATCGGCGAATTCCAGCTGATCCAGGGCAAGGTCGCCGACATGTACACCACGTTCCAGGCCTGCCGCGCGTACCTGTACGCGGTCGGCCGCCACCTCGACTCGGCGGGCAGCGACCACATCCGCCAGGTGCGCAAGGATTGCGCGGGCGTGATCCTCTACACGGCCGAGAAAGCGACGTGGATGGCCGGCGAGGCGATCCAGATCCTCGGCGGCAACGGCTACATCAACGAATACCCGGTCGGGCGCCTGTGGCGCGATGCGAAGCTGTACGAGATCGGCGCCGGCACGAGCGAGATCCGCCGGATGCTGATCGGCCGCGAGCTGTTCGCGGAAACGATGTAACGCCCCACGTCACGCGAACGGAGCCCCGTCGATGCCGATCATCGAATCGAAACTGAACCCGCGCTCGGAAGATTTCCGCGCGAATGCCGCCGCGCTCGAGGCGGTCGTCGCCGACCTGCGCGCGAAGATCGAACAGCTCGCGCAGGGCGGCGGCCAGGCCGCGCGCGACAAGCACCTGTCGCGCGGCAAGCTGCTGCCGCGCGACCGCATCGCGCAACTGCTCGATCCGGGCGCGCCGTTCCTCGAGTTCTCGCAGCTCGCGGCGAACGGCATGTACAACGACGACGCGCCGGGCGCGGGCGTCATCACCGGGATCGGCCGGATCGCCGGTCGCGAATGCGTGATCGTGTGCAACGACGCGACGGTCAAGGGCGGCACCTACTACCCGGTCACCGTGAAGAAACACGTGCGCGCGCAGGAAATCGCCGCGGAAAACCGGCTGCCGTGCGTGTACCTCGTCGATTCGGGCGGCGCGAACCTGCCGAACCAGGACGACGTGTTCCCCGATCGCGACCACTTCGGCCGCATCTTCTTCAACCAGGCGACGATGTCGGCGGCGGGGATCGCGCAGATCGCCGTCGTGATGGGGTCGTGCACGGCGGGCGGCGCGTATGTGCCGGCGATGAGCGACGAGTCGATCATCGTGAAGGAGCAGGGCACGATTTTCCTCGGCGGGCCGCCGCTCGTGAAGGCCGCGACCGGCGAGGAAGTGAGTGCCGAGGATCTCGGCGGCGGCGATGTGCATACGCGCCTGTCGGGCGTGGCCGACCATCTCGCGCAGAACGACGCGCATGCGCTGTCGATCGCGCGCAACATCGTCGATCATCTCGCGCCGAAGATCTCGACGCCGGTGACGCTGCGCGAGCCGAAGCCGCCGCGCTACGACGCAAAGAGCGTGTACGGCGTGATTCCGGTCGATACGCGCAAGCCGTTCGACGTGCGCGAGGTGATCGCGCGCATCGTCGACGATTCCGAGTTCGACGAATTCAAGGCCCGCTACGGCACGACGCTCGTCACGGGCTTCGCGCACATCTGGGGCCACCCGGTCGGGATCGTCGCGAACAACGGCATCCTGTTCTCCGAATCGGCGGTGAAGGGCGCGCATTTCATCGAGCTGTGCTGCCAGCGCAAGATTCCGCTCGTGTTCCTGCAGAACATCACGGGCTTCATGGTAGGGCGCAAGTACGAGAACGAAGGCATCGCGCGGCACGGCGCGAAGATGGTGACGGCCGTGTCGAACGCGAAGGTGCCGAAGTTCACAGTGATCATCGGCGGCTCGTTCGGCGCCGGCAACTACGGGATGTGCGGCCGTGCATTCGCGCCGCGCTTCCTGTGGATGTGGCCGAACGCGCGCATTTCGGTGATGGGCGGCGAGCAGGCGGCATCGGTGCTTGCGACGGTACGCCGCGACGGCATCGAGGCGAAGGGCGGTTCGTGGTCCACCGAGGAAGAGGATGCGTTCAAGCAGCCGATCCGCGACCAGTACGAGCGCCAGGGCCATCCGTATTACGCGAGCGCACGGTTGTGGGACGACGGCGTGATCGACCCCGCGCAGACGCGCGACGTGCTGGGCCTCGGCCTCGCCGCGTCGATGAACGCGCCGATCGAAGAGACGCGCTTCGGCGTGTTCCGCATGTAACGGCCGGGAGGGCTGAACGATGCGATACGAAACGATCAAGGTAAGTGAAGCCGCCCGCGTGGCGACCGTCACGCTCGCGCGTCCCGATGTGCGCAACGCGTTCAACGAGACGACGATCGCCGAGCTGACCACCGCGTTCGAATGGCTCGACGCGCACGAAGGCGTGCGCGCGATCGTGCTCGCCGCGGAAGGCGCGGCGTTCTGCGCGGGCGCGGACCTGAACTGGATGAAGAAGATGGCCGGTTACTCGGACGACGAGAACCGTGCCGATGCGCGCAAGCTGGCGCGAATGCTCGAGGCGATCCATCGCTGCGGCAAGCCGGTGATCGCGCGCGTGCATGGCGACGCGTATGCGGGCGGCGTGGGCCTGGTGGCGGCGGCCGACATCGCGATCGCCGCCGACGGTGTGAAGTTCTGCCTGTCGGAAGCGCGGCTCGGGCTGATCCCCGCGACGATCGCGCCGTACGTGGTGCGTGCGATGGGCGAGCGCGCGGCGCGCCGCTACTTCACGACGGCCGAAGTGTTCGACAGCGCGCGCGCGGCGTCGCTCGGCTTCATTCACGACGCGGTGCCGGCCGAGGCGCTCGACGACACGGTCGCGAAGCTGGCCGCGACGCTCGTCGCGAACGGCCCCGACGCGGTGAAGGCGTGCAAGCGGCTCGTCGCCGATGTGGCCGGCCGCCCGCTCGACGCGACGCTGATCGAGCAGACCGCCGACTGGATCGCGCGCACCCGCGCCGGCGCGGAAGCGCGCGAAGGGATTGCGTCCTTCCTCGAAAAGCGCACGCCGTCGTGGCGTGAATGATCGCGCAGCGCGCGTGACCCACTCTTTCCGGACGACACCGAAGCCATGTTCGACAAGATTCTGATCGCCAACCGCGGCGAAATCGCGTGCCGCGTTGCCGCGACGTGCAAACGTCTCGGGATCGCGAGCGTCGCCGTCTATTCCGACGCGGACGCGAACGCGAAACACGTGGCCGCGTGCGACGAAGCCGTGCACATCGGCGGCTCGGCCGCGGCCGACAGCTACCTGCGCATCGAGCGCATCATCGAAGCCGCGCGCGCCACCGGCGCGCAGGCGATCCACCCCGGCTACGGCTTTCTGTCGGAGAACGAAGATTTCGCGCATGCGTGCGAAGCAGCCGGCATCGTCTTCATCGGGCCGCCGGTCGACGCGATCGCGGCGATGGGTTCGAAGGCCGCCGCGAAGGCGCTGATGCACGCGGCCGCCGTGCCGCTCGTGCCCGGCTATCACGGTGACGACCAGATCGCGGCCAACCTGCATCGCGAAGCCGACGAGATCGGCTATCCGGTGCTGCTGAAGGCCAGCGCGGGCGGCGGCGGCAAGGGGATGCGCGTGGTCGAGCGCTCCGGCGATTTCCCGGCCGCGCTCGCGTCGTGCCAGCGTGAAGCGGCGAGCAGCTTCGGCAACGATCGCGTGCTGATCGAGAAATACCTGACGCGCCCGCGCCACGTCGAGGTGCAGGTGTTCGGCGACACGCACGGCAATACCGTGTACCTGTTCGATCGCGACTGCTCGGTGCAGCGCCGTCACCAGAAGGTGCTCGAAGAAGCGCCGGCGCCGGGCCTGCCCGACGATGTGCGCCGCGCGATGGGCGAAGCGGCCGTCGCGGCCGCGCGCGCGGTCGGCTATGTCGGCGCGGGCACCGTCGAATTCATCATGACGGGCGACGCGTTCTACTTCATGGAAATGAACACGCGCCTGCAGGTCGAGCATCCGGTCACAGAGATGGTCACGGGGCTCGATCTCGTCGAATGGCAACTGCGCGTCGCATCCGGCGAGCCGCTGCCGCTGAAGCAGGACGAACTGCGCGTGCAGGGTCATGCGCTCGAGGCGCGCCTCTATGCGGAGAACCCGGCGCGCGGCTTCCTGCCGTCGACGGGCACGCTGAAGCACCTGCGGCTGCCGGCGGGCGTCGAGTTCGCGATCGGTGCGTCGGTGCGCGTCGACAGCGGCGTGCGCGAAGGCGATGCGATCACGCCGTTCTACGATCCGATGATCGCGAAGCTGATCGTCCACGGCACGGATCGCGCGGAAGCGCTGAGCCTGATGCTGCGCGCGCTGCGTGCCTGTGAAGTGGTCGGCCTGCACACGAACGCCGCGTTCCTGCAGCGGATCGTTGCGTGCGAACCGTTCGCGACGGCCGATCTGGACACGGGCCTGATCGAGCGCAACCACGACGCGCTGTTCGCGCCGCAAGAGCCGCCGCGCGCGATGCTTGCGCTCGCGTGCGCGGCGCTGCTCGCACGCGAACGCGGCGCGGCCGCGCAGGGTGCATCGCCGTGGGGCGCGCTGCCGGACTGGCGACTGAACGGCGGCTATCGCCGCACGCTCGAATGGCACGCGGCCGAGCGCGAAGCGGACGTGACGGTCACGTACGAGGACGACGGCGCGGTTGCGCACCTCGCGACCGGCGACGCAGCCGTGCAACCGTTCGCATGGGCGCGCGGCGCCACGCCGCTCGATTTCGACGTGACGCTTGGCGGCGTGCGCAGCAGCGGCCGCGTGTATGCGGACGGCGACAACTTCCACGTGTTCACGCAAGGCACGGCCGAGACGTTCGAATGGCGCAACCTGCTCGCGCATGCGGGTGACGCGGAGCAGGGCGGTGGCCGCCTGACCGCACCGATGCCCGGCAAGGTGATCGCGGTGCTGGTCGAGCCCGGCCAGAAGGTCGAAGCGGGTACGCCGCTGATCGTGATGGAAGCGATGAAGATGGAGCACACGATCGGCGCGCCGAGCGCGGGCGTCGTCGCGGAAGTGCTGTACGGCGTCGGCGACCAGGTCTCGGATGGTGCGCAGTTGCTGATGATGGCGGAAGGCTGAGCATCGCCTGTTTCGCTGGTTGCGGGCCGGCTGCTGCGGCTGCCGGCCCGTAAAAAACGCTTCGCGATTCGTTGCACGCCCGGTACCGCGACGGACCTGCTTCGATCGCTTCGGCAAAACGAAGCAATGCGAATCTTTCGATTGCATTACGCCACTCGTTCTCCCCTCCGCCACGACACGTGCCGCCACCGGCGTGCACGTCACACTCCTTTTTACGCGACACCGTCGTGTAACACGTCGAACTTAGCATCTCGCCGTCGATATGACCGGTGCGCACCCGCGCCTGTGTCAAGTCATCACATTCACGGAGAGACGTTATGCGAAAGTCGGCCCTACGGCCCTTCGCGGTCGTTGGTCTGATCGCGCTGACAGCACTCCTCGGTGCCTGCAACGACGACGTGACCGCACCCGCCGCGCCCGTCGCGCAGCAGAAGGCCGCCTGCGGCGGCGGCGTGGTCGCCACCGCGCAGATGCACTGCCCGCCCGGTTTCACCGCGCCTGCCTCGTCGCCCGCTTCCTGATCCAGGCCGTTTCCACCAGAAATCCAATCAAGAGCAACCAGCATGGCCATCCATTCGCGACGCGACTTTCTGAAGTTCTCCGCCGGCCTCGCCGGCGCGACCGCCGCCACCGCACTGCTTCCCGAATCGATCCGCAAGGCGCTGGCGATCGAGCCGAATACCGTGACGGGCACGATCCAGGATGTGCAGCACATCGTCGTGTTCATGCAGGAAAACCGCTCGTTCGACCACTATCTCGGCCACCTGAGCGGCGTGCGCGGCTACAACGACCGCTTCCCGGTCACGCTGCCGAACGGCAAGCCGGTGTGGTTCCAGCCGCGGCAGGAGGACAAGACGAGCGTGATCGCGCCGTTCCGCTACGACACGACCAACCCGGGTGTCAACGCGCAGTGCATCGGCGGCCTGCCGCATACGTGGGCGACCACGCACGGCGCGATCGACAACGGCCGCGCGGACCAGTGGGCGGTGCAGAAGTCGAACATGACGATGGGCTACCACGTCCGCGACGACATCCCGTTCCATTACGCGCTCGCGGATGCGTTCACCGTGTGCGACAACTACTTCTGCTCGATTCCGGGCAACACGCACCCGAACCGCATGTACCTGATGACGGGCATGGTCGACCCGCTCGGCACGGGCGGCGGCCCGCTGCTCGACAACACCGACTACATCGACAACCAGTTCGACAAGATCCAGTTGCCGCCCTTCAGCTGGACGACGTACCCGGAGCGCCTCGAGAAAGCGGGCATCTCGTGGCAGGTCTACCAGCAGGGCACCGGGTTCGACAACTTCACCGGCAACTACGGCACGAACATGCTCGCGTGTTTCAACAATTTCGTGAACGCGCCGGCCGGCTCGTCGCTGCAGACGCGCGGGATGAGCACGCGCCCGATCACGCAGCTGAAGGCCGACGTGCAGGCGAACGCGCTGCCGCAGGTATCGTGGCTGCTGCCGCCCGCCGCGTATTCGGAACATCCGAAGTTCACGCCGCTGTATGGCGCGTACTACCTGTCGACGATTCTCGATGCGCTGACGTCGAATCCGGAGGTATGGAGCAAGACTGTCCTGCTCATCATGTACGACGAGAACGACGGCTTCTTCGATCACGTCGTGCCGCCGTCGGCACCGACGCTGCCGGGCTCGGGCATGAGCACCGTGGATGTCTCGCTCGAGCGGCACAACGTCGTGACGTCGACGCAGACCGGCACGTACACGGCCGACAACCTGCCGTACGGTCTCGGCCCGCGCGTGCCGATGTTCGTCGTTTCGCCGTGGTCGAAGGGCGGCTTCGTGTGCTCGCAGGTCTTCGATCACACGTCGGTGCTGCAATTCATCGAGAAGCGCTTCGGCGTGATGGAAACGAACATCTCGCCGTGGCGCCGCGCGATCTGCGGCGACCTGACGTCGGCGCTCGACTTCTCGAAATCGGATGCCACGCTGCCGACCCTGCCGAGCACGCAGGCGTATGTCGCGCAGGCGGACCTGCAATGCTCGCGCGCGTCGTCGCAGACCGCGCCGGCCAGCACCGCGCAGCAGGTCGTGACGGCGCAGGAGCCCGGCACGCGGCCGGCACGCGCGCTGCCGTACGAACTGCACGTGACGGGCCAGCTCCAGGCGCAGGGCTACGCGCTGACGTTCGCGAACACCGGCACGCAGGGCGCGCACTTCTGGGTCTATACGGGCGACGCGACCGCGATGCCGCGCCGCTATACGGTCGAAGCGGGCAAGCAGCTGACCGATACGTGGGCGCTCGATGCGAACGGCAACTACCTGGTGAGCGTGTGGGGGCCGAACGGCTATTTCCGGCGCTTCGCGGGATCGGCCGCCGCGGATGCCGGCGCGAAGCCTGAAATCACGCCGTGCTACGACACGGCCAACGGCGACGTGTACGTGACGATCGCCAACGCGGGCACCGGCACGCTCACGGTCACGGCGACCGATGTCGCGTACGGCGGTGCAGCGCGCACGCTGACGGTTCCGGCGGGGCAGCGCGTCGAAGCGCACTGGGACCTGTCGTGCAGCAGCCACTGGTACGACCTGCAGTTCGCGGTGGCGGGGAACGCGGGCTGGACGCGCCGCATTGCGGGGCACGTCGAAACCGGCAAGCCCAGCCTGACCGACCCGGCGGCCGTGGCGCCGACGATTGCGCCGGTCTGAGGGCAATCCGTGTGTGCCGGCTCCCTGCCGGCACGCGATGAGGGCCTTCGCGGGGCCACGTCTGGCTTCTGGCTCCGCGAGCGTGTCGTCAATCGCGAGAAGGGCGCCGCACGGCGCTTTTTTTATTCATCGTGCGAGCAAGATGCGTCGATTTTCGATTGAATCCGTCTCGCGACATCAAATCGGGCGGAATACTGCATATTGGTCGCCGTCGATCTTTTCCATGTACCGGCTGTCATGGAGCGTCAGGTTGACCGGCTGGAGCAATTTTTCATTGGCGGCCTCCAGTTCGCTGCTGGCGCGCGTATTGAACAGATTCGACGAGTTTGCGGAGTTCACGAGAGCGTCAAGACGCATCGCGTTCCAGTCGAGGTGCCCTCTGAGCAGGTAAAAGTGCATGATCCCGCATTGCTGATGCGCCCAGAAGTCATGCCACGTGAATGAATCGGGCCGCCAGACGGAGTTGTGGCTCTCGAAGTACGAGGCGCCGCTCATCGGCATGCACTCGGGGGTCGAGATGATGATGTATCGCGATCGATAGTTGAGAAACTCCAGCAAATCGCGACCATGGGAGTGACGCATGTGTTCAATGACGTCCCCCAGAATGACCGTGTCGTACGCGTCGCCGGATCGTTCGTAAAGCGTGTCGCTGACGCCGGAAATGATGTCGTCGTACCCGTTCTCGATCAGGAAGGGATGGGTCTCCTCGTCGCACTCCAGCGCCGTAAACCGGCAATCCGGCACGACATGCTTCAGCAGGCGCCCGTACTTCCCGCCTCCGGCCCCGATATCCAGAATTCTGTTCGGGTTGATTGACTTGATCAGGTGCTGAGTGAGTTGATCAAAGGTTGGCCACGAATATCCGATCTGTTCCAATCTGACCTCCGGTCAAGGCTGGTTCGAAAAGTTGATCGTCATCATGTAACACGGATTCACGCATTCGTGCGCTGTCGTGTCGGCCACCTGAACGAGGGCGTCAGCGCAGCACCCCGTCGTCGTGCGCCATCATCAGCGCCCGCATCGCGGACCACATCCCGTAGTAATGCACGATATAGCTGTCCGCGCGGCGAAACAGCCAGGGCGTGTTGAAGCGGACGAGATCGGCCACGCCTTCGCCGTGCAATTGCCCGTCGCGTTCCATCGCGCGAATGAAATGCAGCTGGTCGCCGTCGCTCGCATAGACGCTCGACCGGTCGTGCAGCGCGGCGATCGTCGTCATCATGTCGCACAGCATTGCGTCGTTGCGCCCGGTGCGCCGGAACGCCATCACGCCCGAGTTGAACGCCCACTGGCCGATGTCGTGCGCGAGCAGCCAGTCGCGGCCTTCGAGCAGTGGCGCCAGCGCTTTCTGCTGGTCCGCGATCAGCACGTCGGCATCGAGCCACACGACCCATTCATGATGCTGCAGGTACGCATGCAGCAGCCACGGCTTGAACCAGTTGCCGGTCGCGTTCAGGCCGATCTCGGCGGGAATGTCGCGATGCACGTAGAGCGTGTAGCCGTGTGCGTCGCAGTAGCGCCGGAAATTCCGTTCGGCGACGCGCAGCATAGCTGCCGATGTTCGGCGTGTAGAGCGTCATCAACGCAATCGGGCGGCCCGGATTGTAGGTGCTGCGCTCGGCGGCTTCGTCCGGCGTGTTCGCGGCATCGTGATCGAACGAGAACATCGGCCGGCCGGCGGCACGGCATCGATTGATGTACGCCACGAGCGTGTCGCGGAAGCGGGCCGTCGTGCCTTTCCGTTCGGGATCGCGCGGCGTGTCGTCGATGCTGATCGCGAACGTCGGTTCGCGGCTCCACATCGGATCGAGGTCGGGGCTGGTCGGCATGACCGGATACAGCCCGTCGATCCGCGTCATGTAGTGATGCGTGTCGAGTTCCGCGAACAGCGCGGCCTCCGAGGTCAGCCGCGGCTCGCTGCCGAGCTTGCAGCGCTGCACGAGCTGCATCACGATCGCCCGCACGGCCGCCGTATTGCGCCAGATCTGCACGTCGACCTGCGGCAGCGGGGGCGCGAACGAGTCGACGAACAGCATGTCGCGGCCGCTCATCAGGCGATCGAGCGCGACGGGCTCGATGATCGCCGCATCTTCGCTGAGCAGCAGCACGAGTTCGTCGGGCTGCGCGCCGCGCAGCACATGGAGCAGCGATTCGTAGCGATACAGCGGCCGCAACGGCAGCGCCTGCGGCATCGCGGACGCATCGACGATTTCGTGGCGATATCCGTGCGCCTGCGCGTACTGCCGGTGATTTTCGAGGCTGGCGGGCGCGTCGTGACTGAAATGGCTGAGGACGATCATCGCGCGCTCCGAAGGCCGTGAAGCGGGTGACGGCGGGTGGCCGGCGCGGGGTGTTTCCGCGCGGCATCGCGGCCGGGCACGCGTTCCTGCGCGTGCCGCCCCTGTTCGTGACGGATTGTCCGGAAGACTTGCGCGGCGTCGCGTTCCATTCTGTCAGCCATTGTTTCAGCAGCGTTGCTGCGAGGTCGTTTTCTGCCCGCGCTGGATGCCGATACCGCCCGGCAACCCCCGGCAACCCGGCGGCGCGACTGGTCGCCGGAGTATCGCATAACGCACTCGCGGATTTGCATGCGCCGGCCGCGCGCTGACCATCCCTGACAGTGTGCGGCCGGCGCTCCGCTAGAATGCCGGGTTGCCGCCGGCGTGCGCTGCTTGACGCGGGCGGCGCTTCGCGCGCTACACTGCGTTCATTCCATCCCCATCCAACCTTCCATCCCGCCGACGATGACGTCCCCTGTCCTGAACGGCCTGCGCATCGGTATCACGATCGGACTGCGTGCCCCCGACGAAAGCCTGTGGATCAACGGCATCAAGCAGAACGCGCTGTTTCTCGCGAAGCTGCTGATGGCGTCGCCGCACGGCTACCGCGTGACGCTGGTCAACACCACCGATGTGCCGCTCACCGACGCGCTGCCGTGGGATCGCAACGTGTACGACACGCGCGCGTTCGCCGACATGAAGGATTCGCTCGACGTGGTGATCGAGCTCGGCGGGCAGATCGACGGCGAGCAGACGGCCTACCTGAAGTCGCGCGGCGCGAAGCTCGTCAGCTATTGCTGCGGCGTCGAGTACATCAACGCGATGGAATCGATGCTGTTCGGCCGCCGGCTGTGGGATTCGCTGTTCATCAACCGCGGCTACGATGAGGTGTGGGCGATTCCGCAGATCGCTCCCTCGTCGCTGCCGTTCCTGCAGTCGCTGCGCCGCTGCCCGGGGCGCGTCGTGCCGTTCGTGTGGGATCCGATGTTCCTGAGCGCGCGTGCCGCGTCGTTGCCCGGGCACGGCGAATACCGGCCGCGCAGCGAGCCCGGCAAGCGGCTGACCGTGATGGAGCCGAACCACAACGTCGTGAAGTTCTGCGTGTATCCGATGCTGATCATCGACGAAGCGTATCGCCGCGATCCCGACGCGATCTGCTTCACGCACGTGACGAACGCCGACCGCCTCGCGCACGACAGCCCCGAGTTCGTGATGCTGATGAACTACCTCGACGTCGTGCGCGCGGGTAAGGCGAGCTTCGTCGGCCGCTTCGATACGCCGCTGTTCCTGGCCGACCTGACCGATATCGTCGTGTCGCACCAATGGTCGAACCCGCTCAACTATTTCTATTTCGACGTGTGCTGGCAGGGCTATCCGCTCGTGCACAACGCGAGCCTCGCGCCTGATCTCGGCTACTACTATCCGGACAACGACGTGCAGCAGGGCGCCGATGCGCTGCTGCGCGCGCTGCATACGCACGATGACGACTGGGAAGCGTACACGCGGCGCCAGCGCGAGATCCTCGGCCGCTATACGTCGGCGAATCCGGCGCTCGTCGCCGAATACGACGCACTGCTCGCGAACCTGGTCGGCGCATCGACCGCATAAGGCCCGATTTTTCGCGCGACGCACACCGTCGCGCCGAATCCCGCTATCGGGATTGTCCCGCCCTAATGTCTGACGAAATAATGCCGTTAAAAAAGAAACCGCCGAACCCGATCGGTTCGACGGTTTTTGAAGGCACGAAATTGACGGCTCCGAGGGAAGTCCGTCGGAAATCATTTTAGAGGTTAACAAGTCTTTAAGATTGTTAAACATGTTTCAATCGATAATCATCATATGATTTAAATTGATATTAT
This sequence comes from Burkholderia sp. Ac-20345, assembly GCF_017104825.1. NCBI lineage: Bacteria > Pseudomonadati > Pseudomonadota > Betaproteobacteria > Burkholderiales > Burkholderiaceae > Burkholderia > Burkholderia sp. Ac-20345. Next base: position 34,317 of record NZ_JAAGPO010000095.1, read on the forward strand.
CGATTCAAGGCAGTTTGATTCTGTTTAGAAATTTAATAATTCGTTTGAAACGGGAAAATTGAATGCTGCGATGATCGAATGACGTGCGGCGGCCGATTTTCGGCGCAGGGCAAACCGGGTCGGCCTCTGAGACGGGCCGGGCAGCGGGTAATGACAGTGCCTCCCGGGCCGGTATTTATCTGATCAATTGAAAGTTTCCTGATTTGCGGGGCATGCAAATTGAGAAGGGAATTGATTTGGGCAAGGTTGTTTAGATGAGAAGAATAAACGGTATCTGGATCAGGGGCTGTAATTTGCGTTAGTGTGACCTGTCGCACATTCGATATCGTGCGCACATGGTGTATTTCCAGTAACTGAATATCGTTGAAAAATATCGAATTTGACGGCGCGCCGAAGCGAAAAGTACGCTCCCGGAAAAGATCGACATAACAGAATGGGCCGGGTAGGCGGCGGAGCGCGTCATGATCGGCTTGCTCCGCATGTTTCTTGAGGTCGAGCCGCGATCGGCGGCTCGCCATTTGCCGGAGCGCCGGATGAATGCGGTCGAAGCTCGCCAGGAGGCGAATCGGGAAGCGAATCGTGACGAAATCGATCTCGTGTTCGGCGCCCCCGACGATCATCCCGACCTCGCGTCGGTACGCAGTTTCGTGGAAAGTCGGCTCGGGTTCGCGCAAGAGCCCGTGTGCCGGGCCGACCTGTCGGGCGGTGTGCTGTACCAGGAATGCCTGGCGCGATTGCGGTGGGGCGAGCGCGAGGTGCTGCCGCCGGTCGCGTTCCTGCCGCGCCTCGAGGCGCTCGGGCTGATGCGGTGGTTCGACCGGCTGGTGGTCGGCCGGACGATCGACGCGCTGCGCGCCGATCCGGCTGCCGTCTACGGCTGCAATTTAGCGGCGGCGAGTGCGGTGGTCGACGACGCGTGGCTGGCTATCTTCAGGCGGCTGGAGCGCGAGCCGTCGGTCGCGGCGCGGCTGGTGGTCGAGATCACGGAGACGGGGCCGCTGAATCCCGTTGCGGGTCGTTCGTTCGTGAACCGCTTCCGGCAGGCCGGGTGCCGCATCGCGATCGACGATTTCGGTGTTGGCTTCAGCGCATTGAACAACCTGGTGGTCGGCAATCCCGACATCGTGAAGCTCGACCGGTCGATCCTGTCGATGATCAAGCGCAACGCGATCGGGCGTTACCAATTCCGCCGGCTGATCGCGTTCGCGCATGAAGGTGCGCGACACGTCGTCGTCGAAGGCGTGGAGAGCGAGATCGACCGGCAGATCATCGTCGATGCCGGCGTGGCGTGGGCGCAGGGCATCCGTTTTTCATGGCGGTCGCCGGCCGCCGCGTGACGGCGCGGGAACAGGCGGGGTGGCGTGCATGAGGCACGCCGGTGTCGGGCGTGGCCGGCGCGTGGCCGGGACGAATCGCAAAGGGGCGTGAGCATGGCGGGGACGAAGGCCGGAGGCGGAACGGGCACGCAGGCGGCCGGTGCGCGCGAGCTCGTCGCGATCGCCGAGCTGGCCGAGATGCTGTGGCAGCTGGGCGCCGAATCGATCGACATGCCGATCGACGTCGCGCCGTATCTCGACGGCCTGAAGGCCATCGCACGTCGCATTCAGCGGATGAAGCCGCTCGACGCCGGCAGTCGTGAGCTGGCAGCGCGGCACTATTACGCAGGTGTCATCGCGGGCGCGTGCGGCGACGATTCGGCGATCGCGCGTGGTGTATCCGACAGCCTCGTCAAGCAATCCGGCGGCGCCAGCCGGCCGGTGGCGCGCTGCTTCGCCGTGCTCGCGCGGACGGGGCGGCGGCATGGCCGTACGTTCGCCGCGCAGAGCGGCGATCGGGTGCTGGTCTAGCACCCGTTCACGCCGGCGACGGGCGCCGGCACGGCGCGAGACGTGCGGCCCGCGTCGGCATCATCCGCACGCAGCGGCCCGAACCCGCATCAAATCGATCAATCCTTCCTGAATTCGCCGAGCACGAACGCCATTGCGCGGTCGACCGCGTCGTCCCGTCACGCGCAGTGCCGGTTGATGACGAGCGGGCCGTGGACGAATGCGATCAGCCGAGCGAGCGGCCTGCGAATAGCTGCTGGATCTGCGCGGAATGCGCGTGGACGTTGTGCTCGGCGAGCGTGTCGACCTGGTGCAGGCAGTGGCGGGCCGCGGCCGCATAGTCGTCGAGCCGCCCATCGTGCGTCTGCGCGGCGGTCGCGATCGCACGCGCCGCATCGAAGATCTCGAAGTCCGGATAGTAGTAGCCGACGTCGCGCAGGAACGGCGAGTTGTGCACGAGCGGGTAGTTGCCGTACAGCGCGTCGTACAGCAGGTAGTTGAGGCCGTTTTCCCAGTGGTGGGACACGACGATGTCGGTGTGATGCGCGGCCCACGCGACGAACGGCGCACGCACGTCGGCGGTCGCCTTGCCGTCGCGCACCATCTCGAGCCCGAGCGCGAGATGCTTGAAGGCGACGTTCTCCTTCTTGTCGAACGTGTTGGTCATGTACACGTGCTCGATGAGCTCCGGATGCTCGACGTAGCACGCGTTCGCCGCGAGCATCGGTACGATCGAGCTCTTCACGACGTTCAGGTTCGGTTCGAAGAATGCGATGCGCTTCGCGGTGCCGTGGTTGCGATAGCCGAAGCGCGCCTTCAGTTCAGGATCGGCGTCGAGGCTGCGTTCGATGAAGTACGGTGACCAGATGTGCGGCAGCTCGAACACCGGCGCGCGATAGACGGCCCGGAAATACGCGGCGCACGTGTGCATGTGCTGCGGGTTGGTCCAGATCTCGTCGAACTGCACGCGGTGCGGGTTCGGCCGCCACTGGTTCTTCTCGAAGTTGATCGTCTCGACGGCGATCACGTAGTCGTTGCCGAAGCGGTACGACACGCACTTGCCGCCGCGCCGGCGCACGGCGTCCGTATGTGACGTATCGACGAACGCGTTCATCTCGATCAGCAGGTCGGTCTGGTGGACGACGGCCGACAGCGGCCGCAGCGCGCCGCCGAACGCGTCCATCATCAGCGCCTGCGGATAGTCGGTGATGCCGTCGTCGTGCGCGAGCCAGACTTCGCCGATCAGCGGCGACTGCTTCAGCAGCATGTACAGGTACACGCAGTGCTGGTTCGCGCCGTTGTACCAGATCGACTGCGTCGCGTCGCGCTGCACGTTCATCGTTATCGCGACATTGAGTTTCATGGCGGCTCCGGAGTGCAGGGGGCGCGACTTACGGCGTGTAGTTCTGAGCCTGGCGCGGCACGTAGCCGGTCAGGTGCCACTGGCCGTCGTCCTCGAGGCGAAAGCTCAGCTTCTCGAACATGGTCGCGCCGTTCGTCAGCGTGGTCGTATAGTCGACGTTCGCATAGAGCCCGTCGGGCGTCGTGCCTGCGTTCGTGTAGCGGATGCGCGTGATCTGCGCCCAGCCGCGATGGCGCACCGCGCCGACGGACTGGCGGGCGCGCTGCATGTCCGCCGCGAACTGGTCCTGCTTGATGCGCGACTTCACGAACGGGGCCGCGTCGGTCCATACCGCGACGTACTGGCCGGCGTCGAGCTGCTTGAACACCGCATCCGAGTCGCGGAGCAGCGCGTCGGCCGATTCGCCGGACGATTGCGCGTGCGCGCCGATCGCGATCGAAGCGACGGCGCAGCCGATCAGCCATTTGGCGCGGGTGAGGGGCGAGCGTACGTTCATGTCGGAGTCCGGAAAGGGCGGCGCGTCACGCGTCGCGATAGAGGGTGGCGATCGCGTCCGTATAAGCGGCGACGTTCTCGGGGTTGTAGATGCTGACGGAGCTGAGCACGTGCTTCGACTGCTCACGATATGCCTCGAGGTTCGCATCGTGCTCGGCGAATGCCTGCAGCAGTGCGCGGCCGCCGGCCTGGCAGTCGAAGTCCGGATAGAAATACCCGGCCTTGCCGAGGAACGGCGAGTTGTGGATCAGCGGGTAGTCGCCGTACAGCAGCTCGTAGTACAGGTAGT
>NZ_JAAGPO010000096.1:0-37799 GCF_017104825.1 Burkholderia sp. Ac-20345
CACGCTCGCGGCCAAGCCATTCTTTGAAGCGTTCGCTAGGATCACCGCCTCGTCCCGCGTGTCGATCGGCGTGACGCTGACCACTGGTCCGAAGATCTCGTCGCGCACGGCGGGGTTGTCGGCGTCGCCGCCGACCTGTTCTCGTCCACGACGAATCGCTGGTCGTTCGGCCCGCTGATCAGCTGGTCGTTCCCCGTCAACGGCCAGCGGGCGCGTGTGCGCGAAGCCGAGGCCGCAACGGGCGGCGCGCTCGCGCACTTCGACGGCGTCGTGCTGAACGCGCTGCGCGAAACGCAGTCGAGCCTCGCGACCTATGCGGCCGACGTGCAGCGCACCGAAGCGCTGCGCACGGCCTACGAATCGGCGCGCAATTCCGCCGACGAAACGCATCGTCTCTACCTGGCCGGCCGCGAGTCGTTCATCTCGGATCTCGACGCGACGCGCACGCTGACGAGCGTGCAGGGGCAGGTCGCGGCGGCCGAAGGCCAGGTCGCGGCCGACCAGGTGCGGCTCTTCCTCGCGCTCGGCGGCGGGTGGGAATCCGAGAGTGCGGCGGCCGCAATGGATGCCCGTCCCGACGCCACACGGGCCGCCGCGACACCCGCGACCAGCAAGTAATCACGGTAGCGTTATCACCTTCAGCACATAATGCTTGTCTGGCGAAACGCCCGGTGGTGGCGGGTTTTCCTGATTCGCGCCATAGCATCGGAAGGACGACGGACACCCACGTTGACGGTAAACTGGCTGATGCATTTCCATTCATCTTTCGCCGCTGAACCTGTAGCGGCATCCATTCGGAGATCCATCATGCGAACCAGCGCCCGCAACCACTTCGCCGGCCAGGTCAGCGCCGTCAAGACCGGTGCCGTCAACGACGAAATCACGCTCCGCACGCAGGACGGCCTCGACATCGTCGCCGTGATCACCCACGGCAGCGCGGCTTCGCTGGGCCTCGCGGCTGGCTCGAAGGCGTTCGCTCTCGTGAAGGCGTCGTCGGTCATCGTGATGGTCGACGTCGACAGCAGCAAGGTGTCGGCCCGCAACTGCGTCGCGGGCACCGTATCGTCGGTCGTGAAAGGCGCGGTCAATTCGGAAGTCGTGATCAAGGCCGCAGGCGGCGCCGAGATCGTCGCGATCGTCACCAACGACAGCGTCGATCGCCTCGGCCTCGCGAGCGGCGCGGCTGCGTCCGCGATCTTCAAAGCGTCGAGCGTGATCGTCGGCATCGAGTAAACGCGTGACGATCGCGATGACGATCCGTTTGGCACGGCGCATTCACGCGAATCGCGCCGCGCAGTTGCCGGCCGGATGCACGCGATGACAGCCGGGTTCGATCACGCTCAGCAACGGACGCTACAGTCGCTGCTGTCCGCGGCGGCCAACGCCGACACGCCCGATGCGAGCCTGTTCGGTGCGCTCATTGCGGCACGCGCGCACCGCAACGAACTCGGGCTGCTCGGCCTGTCTCATTCGCAGTTGGCGGACCTGCTGGCGCAGCAGTTTCCGCGCCTGCCCGCGGCCGATGTCGCGGCACTCATGCCGACGGCCGCGATGGCACTGCTGCCATCCACCCACGCGACGTTCGTCGGGACGCTGCACGCGCGGCTGATGGACGACGCGAATCCCGCCGCCGACCGCGACGACGCCGGCTGTCTCGCGTCGATCATCGCGCACGCCTGCCTGCGCCCCGATCATCTGTGGCGCGATCTCGGGCTCGACGGGCGTGACGCGGTATCCGCGATGCTCGATCGCTATTTCCCTGCGCTCGCCGCGCGCAACGTCGCTCACCTGCGCTGGAAGAAATTCCTCGCACAGGAAGTGGCCGCCTCGCTCGATGTGCCGCCGGGCCCCGCCCCCGGGTGCCCGGGCTGCGAGGATTTCGGCGTCTGCTTTCCTCACGCGCGATAGTCACTACGGCCGCACGAGCTGCCGATTCGACGATTCGATTCGCGGCATCGCCATCCGGAGACGCCGTCTCGAGCGACATGGCGCGCCCCGACCTGCCGTCGCGCGAATTCGAAGTCACGTGCCGCTATTTGCAAAAGACGGGGTTCGCTGAACCCTGGTGCGACGACGGCTGGATGATCCTCAAGCGCGGCGACCTGTTGCTGGATGGCTTTCCGCAACCCGAACTCGATCCGGCGGCGAACTGGTTCAGTTGATGCTTCCGGCTCGCGGGCGTCGGCACGTTCTTCGACGACGTCCTGGCAGCCGGCATTCAGGGGCAAGCGACTGGCTGGCCGCACGCACTGGCCGGTGCGAGAAGAAGCCTGGGGCTGCACGGTCGGCGCATTGACCGATCCTGACGATTCGCCGAACAGGTTGATCCAGACCGAAGACCAGGCTCGCTGTTGCTGCCACGATCGGGCGGCGCTGCAAACAGGTGCGCGCGCGATGCGGCGCACACCCCATAAACGGTCACCTTGCGATCCGTTTCGTCCGCCGTTCATGACGCGGTCAATGCCGGTGCCGGTGATGGATGTCCGGAAAATGCGCATGGCTGTGCGTGATCGGCAGATGCACGTGCGGATGCGTGTGCGGTTCATTGCCGTCGTATGCAAAATCGTGCGCATGCTGGTGATGTTCGTCGTGCCGATGCCGGTGCGTGTGCTCGAGCCGCTCGTGTGTGTGCGTGTGTTCATGCCGTTCGCGAACGTGCAGCCAGATGCCGAGCGCCATCAGTGCGGCAGCGATCCAGAACGTCGCGGGCGGCAGCGCGGGCCAGATCAGCAACGACAGCACGACGCCGAACAGCGGCGCGATCGAAAAATACGCGCCCGTGCGCGCGCTGCCGAGATGACGCAGCGCGACGACGAACAGCACGAGGCTGATCCCGTAGCCGCCGAGCCCCGTCAGCATCGCGGCAGCCGTGACCGGGACAGCCGGCAGCGTCGCGCCGGTCGCCAGCGCGATGCCGATGTTCACGGGTCCGGCAATCAGCCCCTTCATGCACGCGATGACCATCGCGTCGTTCGCCGCGACCTTGCGGGTCAGATTGTTGTCGATCGCCCAGCACAGGCATGCGCCGACGATCAGCGTCGCGCCGACCGGCACGCCGGCCCGGCCTGGCGTCCACGACAGCAGCGTGCCGCCGGCGACGATTGCGACCATCCCGAGGAACACCTGCGAATCCACGTTCTCGCGAAACACGACCCACGCAATGACGGCCGTCAGCACGCCTTCGAGATTGAGCAGCAACGCGCTCGTCGCCGCGGGCGTGCTCGACAGCCCGAGCATCAGCAAAGCCGGGCCGGCTACCCCGCCCGCCGCGATCGCGCCGGCCAGCCACGGCAGGTCGGCGCGCTGCAGCGGCGCGGCGTCTGCGGCCGGCGCATGTCGATCGTGCAGACGGCGAAGCAGGATCCCGATACCGAGCCCGACACCGCTGCCGAGATAGAACAGGCCCGCGACCATGAACGGCGACATCGCGCCGATCAGCGCCTTGGCAAGCGGGGTCGCGGCGCCGAACAGCGCGGCAGCGATGAGCGCGACGAGAATCGCGGAATGTCTCGAGTTCATGATCCGGTTTGAATTGACGTTGAAAGGCGTCGGCCGTGGCTTCCGATCGTGTCGCAGTTGGCTTTCAGTGTCTTTCGAAATGCAAGCCGCATCGCATCGGCCAACTTGTGCACGCGAACCGGCGGCCCTACCGCGATTATCGCGCGTCATCATGTCACGATGACAGGGCGCGAAAGCTCGCACGCCAGCCGATAGTCCCGTCCTCGTTCTATCTTAGGAAACCGAAATAATTGAATGACGCGTTGCCGCACGCAGGAAATGCGTACCGCCCATGTGCCAACGACACAGTCGAAACATCGCGCATGCTGCGCCGATCGACGAACGTTCTTCGTCCGGTCGCGTGGTCTGTTCGAGGCGGGATAGGTAAGCGCCCGGCATGTCGAGCGCCGGTGGGAGCAGTCCTGACCTGCCTCTGTCGAGGCAGGTCAGTCTGTCATGCATTCGCCGCAGGCGATGTGCATGCGGGTCAGCGCCGTGCGCGATGCAGCGGCGCGGTGCGGATTACTCGTTTCCGGCCGTCTGCTGCTCGACCTGCGGCGCCGCGTCGGCTTGCGCTTCCACGTTTGCCGGTTGCGGCTCGGCGGCGGCCTCGGCTTGCTGCTCGGCCTTCGGCTGCTGCTGCGCACCCTTGGCCGATTGCGCCGCGCCCTTGCCGCCGGGGCGGCGAGCCTTCAGCCGGCGCGCGCGTGCTGCGTCGTCATGCGTGACGCGCCCCGCTTCGTTACCCTGCAGATCGACTCGCACCGCGTCTTCGACGAGGCACGACCAGTAGCGGTTGCCGCGGCACCACGTCGACATCGCTTCGCGCAGTTCGGCTTCGGTGAGCCCGACGGCCTGTGCTTCGCGCGCGAGGTCGTCCCAGATGCCGACCTTGAGCGGCACTTTGGGGGCCGGATTCTTCGGGAACGCGCGCGGAAACTTACGCTGCAGTTTGCCGATCGCAACGATGACCGGATCGACCGGCGCCGCCGGCTTCGCCGAAGCAGGCTTCGCGCGATGCGGTGCTTTGCCGCCGGCCGCAGCCGGCTTGGCGCCACGCTGCGGCTGGTCGCCGGACTTCGGCTTCGCGCCGGTGTCCGCCGGCGCCGCCGGCCGCTTCGCGTTACGCTCCTGCTTGGCCTTCGCTGCGAGCTGCGCCCGCAATTCGGCAAGTTGTTCAAAACCCATAAATTCAATCCACCAGGAATATAAGGTGTGGTTCGTGCGGCCATGCCGCGCGGCGTAAAAGCTTCACCGCCATGCGCGGCGCCCCGTCTGCCGCCGATGCGGAACACTACGGGGCCGCATCGCGCACGCCACTCTGTTTTCAGGCACCCGGCCTCGATGCCGGACAAGGCAGGAGTGGAAGTATACCGGTACGCGCGACGGCCGGTTGACTCACTGGTCTGCATTTGCCCGATTCGGGGTACCGGAAATGCGTCCGTGCGGTCGTGTTGCGCATTATATGGATACGTTTCAGGAAGTCACGCCGTTCACTCTCGTTGTCGGAAATCGGGGCCATCTTGCGCGCGGCAATCGCCCCGGCGGCGGCACTGGTCGACGCTCCACGCGTGGTGTTCCGCCCGGGTGCGTCGAACACGATCGTGCCGCATCGATACGCGCGGGCCTCGGCTGCGATTTGGCATCCGGAGCGACGCCGTCGGCTACGTCCGAATCTGCGATCACGCCAATATGAAGCATCCGGCGATGGATCGGCGCAAGTGCCGCGGCATGCGGCTAACTCCTCCGATTGCATCATTACACCTATACGGACTCGTTGCGCCCGCATCGATCCCGTAGCGTACGAAGATGCCGAAAAGTGCGTAGTATGGCCGAATCGATGTCGCCGGCAGCATCCCTCGGCCCGTTTCGCTGCTCGTGCGATCAGCCGCCGACATCCCGCTTGCCTGCCAAAAGAACCGGTTGCACGAAACGGAGCAGATACATGGTTCCCCCACACGACATCCCGAACGACGGCATCACGCGCGAGGAGCTTCACCATCGGCAGATCGACATGCGCGGCTATCGGCGCAGCGACGGCAAATTCGAAGTGACCGCCTGCCTCGCGGATCGCAAGACCTTCGATTTCACGCCACCGGGCGGCACGCGGACGGTCGCCGCGCTGTCGTCGATCCACGACCTCGGCGTGACGCTGGTCTTCGACGCCGACATGGTCGTCCGCGCCGTATCCACGTTCCTCCGGTCGCATCCGTATGCGCAGTGTCCGGGCGGCGGCGACTCGCTGCAGGCGCTCGTCGGACTGAGCATCGGCGCAGGCTGGAACAGCGAGGTTCGCAAGCGCCTGCCGTCCTGCGATACATGCACGCACCTGAAGGAATTGCTCGGCCCGATCGCCACCACGGCCTATCAGACGATGGTCGGCATGCGGGAGTCATCGCTAGACGCGCGCGACAGCGACGGAAAGCCGCTTAAGATCGACAGTTGCCATGCGTATGGCGCATCACGCGATCTCGTGAAGCGCCTTTGGCCCGAATATCACCGGCCTTCGGCGACGGCAAAAGGCAGCTAAGCTGCCAGGTCTTCGGCCAATCGTGTGCCCGCAGGATGCATGCGTACCGTACATCGACGTACGTCGCCCCAGCCGGTCGTCGCTGCCGCCGCACCGGCGATCAGAAAACACCCAGCGCAAGCCCCGCTGCAAGACCGGCGCCGAGCTCGGCGCAGCGCGCGAGATCGTCGCCGTCGATCGTCTTCGCCGCGAGAATGCGTTCCGGTGTCTGCGCGTGCGTACAGACGATCAACCCCGGCGCCACGTTCTTCAACCGCCATCCGGTCGCGATCCGGTCGATCTGGCGCAACGCGTTCTGCCCGTCGCTGCCCGCGCAGATCATCACCGCATATGGGCGACCGTTCACGCGATCGAGCGCCGCGTAGTAGCAGCGGTCGAAGAAATCCTTCATCAGCCCGGACATTGCCGCGAGATTCTCCGGCGTTGCAAACAGGTAGGCATCGGCGGCCAGCACATCGTCTGCGCTCGTCGCGTCCGCGCGCTGCAGCCTGACGTCGACGCCGGATTGCTCGCGCGCCGCGCCGGCAGCCGCTTCGGCCATCTGCTGCGTGCCTCCGGTCATCGTGTGATAGACGATCAACAGCGTCTTCATTCGTCGTTACTCACGTTCGGTTTCAGGTGCGCCGGCGGCATCGCCGGTTTCCGCTCGGTGGCCAGCCTTCATGTGCGGCTGTTGCGCGTTCGCTTCCGCGGATCTGCCGGTTTGCCGGCTCGTCGGCACCTGGCGCGCATCGAACATGCGCATCGCGCCGGCTTCGATTCGCGCACGTTCGACCGGATGCGCGATCAGTCCGTTGCGGCGCGCGATGCGTCGGTGTCTTCCGGCCGCGCGTAGTACGCGAGAAACATGTCGGCAGCGGATTGCGCGACTTTTTGTTGCTCCGGCTCCGCGAGCGGCGGCTGACCCATCGTGATCTGCGGCCAGAACGCGAATGCCTTCACGACACCGTGCAGTTGATGCGCGGCAAACACCGGATCGGTGACGGACAGGCGGCCGGCCGCTGCGGCTGTCCGCACCCAGACCGTCATGTCTTCCTCGCGCTCGCCGAGACGCTCGACCATGTCGCGCGCACGTTCCGGCGAATGGATGGCCGCGCCGATTGCGACACGTGCGAGCGAGAGAAAGGCCTCGTCACTGAGCAGGCGCATTTTGCGATCCAGCAGCGCGAGCAATTGTTCGCGCAGCGGCACGTCGGCACGATAGGTTGGCGAGCTGCCGGTTCGGGTCGCATCCCACAATTTTTGCAGGATCGCGGCGAACAACGTTTCCTTGCCCGGGAAGTGGTTGTAGACCGTGCGCTTCGACACGTCCGCACGCGCGGCGATGCGGTCCATGCTGGTCGCGTCGTAACCCGACGCGAGAAATTCCTCGATGGCCGCGTCGACGATGGCCGCGCGCTTTCGATCGGTCAGGCGCTGAGGGGGAGTGCTGGTATCCATTCAGAAATTTTACACCGGGTAGTTTACTTATCCCAGAAATAAACTACACTGTTTAGTGTACTTTATCCACCGGACGAACCGACATGGCATCGCCTCTCGTTTTGATTCATCGCATTCTGGGTTTTGCGGCCGCCCGACGCGGCCGCACGCTGTCTGGCGGCTCGCCGCAGCACAATGGCGAGCGCTTCAGCAATGTCGCGCCGCGTCCGGTCGAGGGCTTGGGCAAAACGCTCGGGATCGCCTGGAACATCCTGTTCAACAAGCCGCGCCATACCGTGCCTGGGGGCGTGCTGCCCGTCGATTCGCTGACCCGCGCGGAACTCGACGCGGCCCCCGATCGCAGCCTGTACCGGCTTGGCCATTCGACGCTGCTGCTCAAGCTGCGCGGCGAATTCTGGCTGACCGATCCTGTCTTCGCCGAACGCGCGTCGCCGTTTCGGCGCGTCGGCCCGAAGCGTTTCCATGCGCCGCCGATCGCGCTGGAAGATCTGCCGCCGCTGCGCGGCGTGATCCTGTCGCACGATCACTACGATCACCTCGACCGCGAAACGGTGCTCGCGCTTGCGGCAACCACCGATGTGTTCGTAACCACGCTGGGTGTCGGCGATCGCCTGATCGAATGGGGCATCGACGCGAAGAAAGTCCGTCAGCTCGACTGGTGGCAGAGCGCCGCCGTGGCCGGCCTGACGTTGACCGCGACACCTGCCCAGCACTTTTCCGGGCGCAGCCTGTTCGACGGCAACAGCACGCTGTGGGCATCCTGGGTCATCGTCGACGACGACTTGCGCATATTCTTCAGCGGCGACACGGGCTACTTCGACGGTTTCCGGACGATCGGCGAGCGCCTCGGGCCGTTCGACGTCACGCTGATCGAAACAGGCGCATACGACCCGCAATGGCCGTACGTGCACATGCAGCCGGAAGAGACCGTGCAGGCGCACATCGATTTGCGCGGACGCTGGCTGGTCCCGATCCACAACGGCACGTTCGATCTCGCGATGCATCGCTGGCAGGAGCCGTTCGAGCGCGTCACGGCGCTGGCGATCGTGCGAGGCGTCGAACTGTCGACGCCCAGGATGGGCGAACGCCTCGCTCTCGATGAGCCGCATCGCGGCGAGCGGTGGTGGCGCACGGTGGACGAACGCGCGACGTCCGTTGCCGCGAAATCGCGCCGCTGGGCACTTTGCGCGTCGCAGGCGACGAAGTAAGTCCACCGGTCGTTACGCATTTTCTCCCGGAGCGCGGCAAGGCCGCGACTCCGGGAGACGCATTTCAGGCGTACCAGTACGTCACGTGCCCGCCTGTAGACCCGATTACCTGAGTAGAGAAGCCATGCCTCCGGCACCCGCCCGATACGCCCCCGGCCAACCAGTCGACGACGCAGCCATCGCTGCGTTCAACCCCGCAGCCCCCCGATCAACCGGCCAAAGCCGGGAGAACGACCTGCAGCAGACGCTCGCCGAGCGTGTCGCGAGATGGACGGAAGGCGTCGACCACCTCACCACGGCCATTCCGAACCTGAGCCTCCATCGACGGGAAGCGACAACCCAACCGATGGACTGCATGGTCGAGCCGAGCTTCGGTCTCGTCGTTCAAGGTACGAAGCGGCTCATTCAGAGCGGCGATGTCTATCTCTGCGACGCCAACCGCTTTCTGATCACGTCGCTCGACTTGCCCGGTTCTACCCAGGTCATCGAGGCCAGCCGCGAAAGGCCGTTTCTCGGGATCGGGCTCAAGCTCGATTTCCGCGTCATGGCCGAACTGATGGTACAGGTCGCACCGGATCACGAGGAAGCGCCCGCAGGCCGCGGCCTCGTCGTCGGTGATATGACCGAACCGCTCTACGATGCAGTGAACCGGTTGCTGGCGTTGCTGGATGACCCGAACGCCATTGCCGTTCTTGCTCCGTATGTCGAGCGGGAAATCTACTACCGGCTGCTGACGAGCGGCCAGGGTGCCCGTCTGCGTCAGATCGCGTCCGCCGGCAGCCAGGGCAATCGCGTGTCGCGAGCGATCCAGTGGTTGCGGACCCATTACGACGAGTCGCTGCGAGTCGACGATCTGGCGGCGCAGGTTCAGATGAGCAGTTCGACCTTCCACCACCACTTCCGCCAGCTCACCGGCATGAGTCCGCTTCAGTACCAGAAATGGATACGACTCAACGAAGCACGTCGGCTGATGTTGTCCGAGCGGCTCGACGCGGCGTCGGCATCGTTCAGGGTCGGATATGCGAGCCCGACCCAGTTCAACCGCGAATACAGCCGGTTGTTCGGTAATTCGCCACGAAGAGATATTGACGGCCTGCGGAATGGCACGGACGTCGTTCTGTCTGTTGCAGCGACTTATTGATCGCGGAGGCGGTACCGCAGATGCGGGAAGCCGATTTTGACGGTAATCCGCAGAATCGTTGGATCGGCTTTAGGCGTGAGCGGCGTTCTAGGTGAACCAGATGAGCGCAGCGGAATGCGCGCCTTTTGACATCTGGCTAACTCAGGATTGATTGCTCGGCGGTCGTTTGAATGAGTAGCGAGCGATGGGCGTGCGCCTCTCAAAGTCAGACGTACACCCAAACTCGCAAGCATCGAACGGCTACATGCAAGCCGTTCCATACCGACCTCATGAACTGGCGAGGTTTTCGCTCCCTCGTCAACGACTAAATTGCCTTACTGCTTTTCGGGCGCCTGCCCGTAAATTCTCTGGTGCCGGGATTCTCCCGGCACTATGCAATCCAACCAGATGTGCGCCCGGAGTGTGCGTTGTCACGTGACAACTCGCGCTGAATATCGGCGAGGTGCATCCATTCGGAGACACGACAGCGCGTCGTAACGAAGCTGATCCGCAACGATTCAATTAGCCTTTGGCGTCATGCCGAGCACGAAACGTTTCAAATATCACATATTACGTATCAATCACGACAATTTACCGCATCTTCTCGTGAATTTCTGGGCCCGGGCGACGAAATGATCATACGCCCCCATTTACAGGGCTGATCTTGCTGATTTTGCGTGAAACAACATGAAGAATATGGCGCAAGCCATTGCTGGATAAGGATTTCCGGCGACACCTCATTTCTTGAAAATGTTTCACGACCCCACACGTTTGAGTTATCACATGGCCGTCAGCACGGGAGTTTGTCTCAAATCGGAGCCTCGCATGTGCAGTTGTCGCGTTGAAGCGCCTCACTGCGCTGGGCGTAACGCAGAACACGCGCGACAAAGCCGGCCCCTCCCCTGCCGCCAACCTGCACGGCGAAGTCGTTCTGAATAGCCCAATTAAATGGGGCCACACCAAATGAGCCCACTGGACGCTTTCCAGGTACAGACCAGCAATCCGACCGACACCTATCGGCAGGGACATGAATGCGGATAGCCCGCAATGAAGACCCCTGTTCTGCGGGTCATTTGACGACTCAGATTCTTCGACAGAGATGCGTACCTATCGACACACGGTGCAACGTACATTTCGACACTCAAGATCCCCGATGCAACCCTGCAGTTGTCACGTGACAACTCACCAAGTCACTCGCCCGGAAGGTCGAATTTCCAGACGAGCCAACGGTGGCCAACCCCTTCTTTTGCGGCCTGCTTGCTCACGCGTGATGGAGCTCGATCGAAACTGCTCTTAAGAAGCGGATCAGTGCTGACATCGCCTCCCGCTCCGAATCGATTGTCACGTGACAACTCGCCTCACTGGAGGCGGTCGCGCTAAGCCAAGGACCGAATGTCTGGCATTGAAATGCTCTCGCTATAACCGTAACGCGATTGAATCAGCGATTTCCTGGCTTCGGATAGCGCTGAGAAGGATCCGATTCTCGCGACTTGTCACGTGACAACTGAGCATTCCGACGACAGTTGCGAAGCAAACTTACCGGAGTCACGGCGATTTCCATCAGGAACATGGTGAGATCGGGCAACCCGTCTCGCCTCAATTCGCGAAATCCGCCACCGACATTGAAATTCATCGAATTCTCTCCCGATTTTTGTACGTCCTTTGTGACCTTGATCGTCAATTTTATTTTTACTCGACCATCGATCACGGCTGGCTCGCTAGCCATTCGGCCCACTTGTCACGTGACAACCACATCGTTCTACAACACATACATCACGCCAAAGGCTTTTCTGGACTTTTTGATAATAACTGCATATATTACGCAAAACTCCGTGGAGAAATTTAATGGCTTTCAAGATCGCCGTCAGTAATCAAAAAGGTGGGACTGGAAAGACGACCATCTCCGTCAATATCGCGGCAGCGTTCGAAGCTGGCGGCAACAAGGTCGCCCTGATCGATGCCGACCCTCAAGGCACGTCCGTCCGGTGGGTGACGAGCGGCGAGAACACGCTGCCGATGACTGTTCTTTCGCTGGCCCCTGCCGGCCGCGGTATCGGCGGCGAGATCAAGAAACAGGACGCGAACTTCGACGTGATCGTCGTCGACTGTCCCGGCAACCTCGAAGATCCGCGAATTGCATCCGTACTCGAAGTCGCCGATTTTTGCCTGGTGCCGCTGTCGCCATCGCCGGCCGATCTCTACAGCACCGTCGCGATGATCCGCATGATCGAATCGATGCGGTCCGTCCGTAACCCGAATCTTTCTTCCGCATTAATGCTAAATAGCGTTAATGGAAAAACTAAAATGCGTGAAGAAATTTTAAAAATTCTAAGAGCTGAAGAAATAGGGGAGCATCTGCTCGACAGCCAGATCGCGCAACGCGAGGTCTACCGTCAGACGTTTGCGCTCGGCACCACGATCCATCATCACAATCGATACCTGAAGGGCCTGAAAGAAGCCCGTGCGGAAATCGAAAGGCTGGTCACGGAAATGGCCCAATACATCGCGTCGACGCGCGCTACCGGAGCCGCCCATGGCTAAGGACACCTCGAAAGACAAGAAGCCGACCGGCAACCTCAATCTCGCGGCCGGCCTGCTGCGCGGGCTCGCGCAGGAAAATGCGGCCCTCGAAACGCGGCTGCCCGAGCCGGCGGCCGCACCGAACGTCGTCGGCGAATCGGCGCCTGCGAGCACCCCGGCCGCAGCGACACCCGCCGGCACGCCTGATCTTGGCGCGCCGCAGCGGGTGCTGGTCAAGGATTGCATTCCGAACCCGTACAACCCGCGCGTGTTCTACTCGGAGTCGAGCCTGCACGAGCTCGCCCTGACGCTGAAACGGGAAGGGCAGATCGAGCCGATCAAGGTTACGCGGCTCCCGGAGTTTCCCGGCAAGCTCGTGGTGATCGACGGGCAACGCCGGCTCCGCGCGACGAGCATCAACGGCGATGAAACCATCAACGCCACGTTCCGTACGGACCACACGCCCGAGCAGCTCTACACGATCGCGTATCGCGCGAACCACGACCACGAACGCCAGACGATCTTCGACGATGCGGTCGCGTGGAAGCGTCTCCTCGACGAGAAGGTTTTCTCCGACCAGAACACGCTGGCCGAAAAGATCGGCAAGGACAAGGCGTCGATCAGCAAGACGCTGTCGCTCAACGCGCTCCCGAATACGCTCCTGGAACGGATGGCGAGCGCGAACGACGTGGTCGGCCTGCAGGCGGCGTACTTCCTGAAGCTGATCTTCGAACGTCTGGGCGAGCCGACGGCCGACCGGCTGCTGACGGCCGTGATCGACCGGAAAAAATCGGTTCGTGATCTCGAGAATTTCCTGCGTGCACAGAGCGACGGCAGCAAGAAAGCAGGACGCACGCGTTATAGCGTTCGTCATGACTTCGCGCTCGAATCGCGAGCGATCGGCCAGTTGAAGACCTATCCGGACGGACGCCTGGATCTGCAGCTCAAGGGCGTCGACGCATCGCACCAGGAAGCGCTCGCCGACAAGCTCAAGACCGTCATCGACGCATACGTTGCCGAGCTGGCAACGGCCACGCAACAGTAACGCGCGAAAAGCAGAAGGCCTCGCATCCGCGTTGCACCGCGAAACCGGACGACGACGTCCGGCGCGCGACGCGCACCCGGCTGCGAGGCCTTGATCAGTTGCCTGCGAGACTGCTTTTCAGCAGGAATTCCAGCAAGTCGTCCGAAGTCGGTTCGCCCCACGTATCCAGCGCAAGCCATCGGAAGAAGCTGGTCTGCGCGAGCTTGCTTGCCTTCTTCTTCGGCGACAGCGTCAGGTCCTTCGAGCCTGCCACCGTCTCGTTGTAACGCTCGATCAGCTTGGTCTGGTCGTCGATCTCCAGTTCGCGGAAATACGCGCCGGCTTCCTCGACCTTCGCCGCCAGATATTTGTCGCGAATCTGCTCCTGCTTGCTCTGCGCGGATTCCTTCGCCGGGGCCGCCGCCTCCGTTCCCTGCCCGTCGGCCAGCGTGTAGCCGTGCGTCAGCGCCTTGCGGAAATACGCGGCCACGTTGTCGACCGGGGCCGCGTTCTTCTTCGTAGTCCGATTGAGCGTATAGGCAATCGCTGCCTTGATGCGCTGCACGCCGTATTGCGTGATCAGCCGGCGCGCTTCCGAGCGCGGAATGCCGAACTTGGCGACCTCCTCGACGAGCGCCTCGTTCTTGACGTCGCCATCCTCCACCGTATCGGTGCTCTGCTTGCGCGTCACCTTGAACTGGACCGCTTCCACACTCCGGCCGGACTTGTGTTCGATCAACTCGAGCGTGTGATCCGAAACTTCGTTCACCTCCTGAATGCACGGCACCAGGACCTTGCTCTTGAACAGCTTGTATTCCTTGTACGACTGCGACGCCTTGTCCTGGCCGAGAATGAGGTCACGAAATTTCGGCAGCGGGATCTTCGCGGTGATGCCGATCCCTTCGTAGCGCACCGTGTTTTCCCACAACGCGAGCGAGTGCGACCGCCGAAACTCGCGGGCGATCCGCATATCGATCAGTGCGTAGATCTCGGGGTTGAGCAACTCACTGCGGATCTGGTCGGAGAAGCTGTACTTCAGCACCGATTGCTCGAGCTCCGCGCCGGCGAGCAGGCCCGACGCTTTCCAGACTGTCGACCGATCCGCGGCCAGATAGTCCCAGTTGACGACGGTACTGATCAGCGAGTTGACCGTGTCCTTCACGTATTTCGTGTTGTTGCTGTTCAACCCGCTCTCGTGCGAAAGCGACGCGAGCGAGATCGAGAAGCTCGTCCGGCCTGGCTCGAACGCCTCCTGTCGAAGCGCGTTCTTGATCAGCGAGCTGAACATCTTGCGCTGCTGCAGACCGATCTTTCCGGACTTGGGCGCGATATGAATCGCCTGGACCGCCTTGCGCAGCAAGTCGGGAGGCTCGGGTGTCTGAAACAGCGAAACCTGCTTGTCTGAGCCTTTGCTTGCGGGCTTGCGCGGCATCGTGATGTCCGGATAAGGTGACCTTGTTGAGAGCGGACTTTATACCTTTTCGCGTCGAGGGGCAACGCCCTTGTTCCCGCGTTACTTGCACTATCGCGTCTAACCATCAGATACAAAAGGAAAATTCACGATCAGACGATCTTTGCGGAGCCCCATATCCATCTACCTTTCGGCCAAAATGCATCCCACAAGCCACTACCTTTCATACCCGGACACGGAAACCCGGCACGGGATTTGCCCTCGAGAAGGTAACCATCCATGGGAAACAAATGCGCAGAATCGAGATCGATGGGCAAATTCATGGTGCCGTGCAACACAGTCTCGTTTTCTTCCCATAACTTGCTACCTTCATCGATTCCCACAGGAGGGTACCTATCAACCGGCTCCCGCTGCGTTGGATGCGGAGATTTCGGCTGTGAACGCAGACATCGCTCCCATAAACGGCAACCCTTCGTTTTCCCCATAAAAGGTTACCTGTCAGAGGCATCGATCCTGTCCATGGGAACCAGCCACCGGAAATCGCGCGGAAATGCACTCGAGCGACCTCCAATGCGACCCATAACTGGCTACCTTTGAGGTTCCCCATAACCGGCTACCAGAGAAAAATCACTGTGAGCCCCTTCGCTCACAGATCGAAAAAAGCGCCCCATAAAAGGCTACCAACAGGCATTCCCATAGACGACTACCCAACCCGTTTCCAGGCCGATTTCCCATAACCGGGTACGCTTGCCCCATATCCACAACCCTGATTCCCCACAATCCGGTACCCCAACTCCCAAATCCACAGACCTGAAGCCCCAGACCCTTACACCTGTGCTCCCATAAATGGGTACCGAACACCTGTCAAACCCTTGTGGGATAAGGCTGTGAGCCGTCTAAAAGTAGTTAAAGAAGTAAACGTGGTTTACAAAAGATGTAAACACACGTGCGCTTGCACAGAAAGACGAACCCCATAAACCGCTACCAATGGGAGCCGTCTATGGTGCCGCAAGCCTTTCAAAGCATCGACTCAGGCCTGGAAACAAGGGTTTGGCTCCCCGTTTTGCAAGGGCTCAAGGCCCGACAAGGCTTCCAGAAGAGGTGAGTACCCACTCACATTGGTCGAAACGTAGAAACCTATGGGAGAAAAACGGGTAGAAAACCCCCGTTTCCGGGTACAGGTTCCCGTCTATGGGATCAAAACCGCGGCTCTGCGACCTTGCGAGTACCTGCTATCGACCGGCAAAGCGGATCAGCGATCCGGAAACACGAATCTCTTTGGATTCGTTCACAGCAGTTCGAAATCATCCGGGACGGCAGGCGAAGGGTTTTTTGCACTCAGACTTCCCTGTCCGTGGACAAGTTTTTTCGATTGTCTTCTCGCGCCTCTCGGCAAATTTAGCCTGTGGGCTGTGCACCGAGAAAATCGACGCGACTCGCACGGCCGCCCAGGAGGCTTCCAAATTTCTACCTTTGGCGCCACCAACCGAAGATCAATGCTGTGCCCCCGGGTCGCAATCAGAGGTTCGAGAACGGCTTCCCGCAGACCAATTGGGTTGCCGGCACCCTCTGCACACGTGGCCAGCTCCTGAGGCGATCTGGCGCACATCACGTACCAACGTGAAGATGCGGGGGATCACGAAGCTCACCGCAACCGGATTCGAGTGACGATCCCGAACATTCTCACCTTCCGACACTTCCGAATCCCGTAAAGGCTCACCGACCAGGCGAGGCCACAGGTATCGGCATGCTGTGTGGGCAGCGGCATCCACCTGGATACCGGACGGCCAAAGCCGCGGAATGAAAAGCCTGTGGTTCGCGAACGTTGTGCGATGCGCACCTGAGCAGAGTTGGACGGCTCACAAGCGTTGCCGCGACATCACGACCGTATGTGCCTGGCTCACCACGAGCGTGTGGCGGCATCGGTGCGGTACCGTCGGCGTAGTCGTGAAGCGATTCCAGCCGATGTCTTCACCGGACGCAACTCGTCCACGCCTTTCGTCATACGGACCACAGGACTACGCGGCGACGAGTTTTAGCGGCCCGGGTCACGCTGGGCATCACAGTCCAGCGATTGGTTGTTGCATCGAACGCTGCGCGCGGGGGCGATGCAATTGCGCCCGCCGCGATCGCCATGAAACCGAATCGTGGTCGTTTATGGGAGGAACCGTCGCTTGAACCGCGTCGACTGGCAACGCGACACACAGTTCGACTGCTGCTGCTGTGATCGTGATTGGTCTGATGACGGTCAGGTCACATCAAGCGTGAGCCTGCCGGTAACGCCACCCATGAAACAGTCATGGGTAACTCACATCGCGCCGCACCGCGCGGACATGACGCATCGTCGTCACTGAAGCGCGGGGGCACAGACCTTTTCCTGTCGTCGCCACAGAGCGATCCGCCAGCCGACACGCGACACACAGTTCCGGTCCTGCCGATGACAGTCGGGCTGCATCCAAGTTTTCTCCCATACGTGTATCCCCAATTCCGCCGCCACGTTGACGCCACATTTTTCGCGGCGCGGTTATGATGCACAGGTCCCGAACGCGGCATGACAACCGATCGGGACAGGGGCGGTATCTCGATGGTCTTTCAATCCGTGATAAACCAGAAAAGCGAGTTCAGCAATGCGAATCCAGATCAGAAAACTCACGTTGGCTGCTACCGCAGCCGCGTTCCTGTTCGGCTCGGCAGTTCCCGCGTTTGCGCAGACCGAGGCCAGCGCGCCCGCTGCACAGGACGCCAAGGCAGCGAAGAGCCAGGCACGCAAGGCGGCCAGGGCCCAACGCAAGGCAGAGCACAAGGCTGCGCGTGCGAAGAACAACGCCGAACTGAAGAAACTCGAAGACGCCGGTTACAAGCCGGCGGCCAATGATCCGAACTATCCGCAGAACCTGCAGAACGCGGAGAAAAAAGCCGCCGGCGCCAGTCAGTAAGCGCCGTCCGGCGGCAAGCCGCGGTTCGATCCGTGGCTTGCCGCGTGCGCCGCGGTCCCGCGGCGCACATCGAACGCAGCATTTCCGGTATCGATGAAGACAAACTCAATCCGTACGCTTGCGTTATTTGATTCGGATTCCTCTATGTATTGGCGCGCGCGACCCGCACACCGATGCAGTCAGCTCCGCCCGAGCGGCGCAGCCGCGGTTCCCGTCACCTTCAGCCAGTCCTTGAACGCACGCACCGCGTCGTCGTTCGCGCGTGCGGAGGCCACGTACGTGAAGTAGCGCCACGGCGGCAGCGCCGGTTCGCTGAACGGCTGCACGAGCCGACCTTCGGCGATGTCATCCGCGACGAGTGCGATCGGCCCCATCGCGACGCCGAGCCCGTCGAGCGCGCCTTGCAACGTCAGGTAGAAATGTTCGAGCGTGAGCGAGTGGCGCGGCACGAGATTCGGCTGTCCGGCTGCCGCAAGCCATTCGGGCCACATGCCGGGATAGGTGGCCGCGTGCAGCAGCGTGAAGCCGGCGAGATCGGCGGGCGTGTGCAACGGCCGTCCCTCCAGCAGCTTCGGCGCACACACCGGTAGCCGGACTTCGGACAGGAATTCCTCGGCAACGTAGCCGTCGATGGCCTGCGGGCCGCCGCGAACGATCAGGTCGACCTTGTCGCGCAGCTTTTCGATCGGCTCGTTCGACGTCGACAGCCGCACCTCGATGGCCGGGTGGGCAACCTGGAACGACGACAGCTTCGGCACCAGCCAGCGCAACGAAAACGTCGCGGGCGCGCTGACGCGCAGCACGCGCTGCTGTGCATGGCCGAAATGCTGCGCGGTGGCGAGCGCGATCCGGTCGAACGATGCCCCGACCTCGGCGAGATACGCACGGCCCGGGTCGGTCAGCTCGACCCGCCGGTTATGGCGTTCGAACAGCGGCCGCCCGAGCCACGCCTCCAGTTGCTGCACATGCCGGCTGATCGCGCCGTGCGTCACGCACAGTTCGTCGGCGGCCAGCGTGAAGCTGCCGAGGCGCGCGGCGGCTTCGAACGCACGCAGCGAATTCAACGGAGGGAGTCGTCGGGCCATTGCATCGTTTCGCGTGATATTTACTCACACGACAGTTCAGGTTTAATCGTTTGATCGGGTGCTCCAGCTCAGCCAATATGGCACACAAACGGCCAGCTTGGCCGAACGATTGTCTGAATTTCTCACATGGAGTGCGGAGCATGCCGAACGTGGTGGTCGTGGGCGCCCAATGGGGCGACGAAGGTAAGGGGCGCGTCGTGGACTGGCTGGCGGCACAGGCCGATCTCGTTGCACGCTACAACGGCGGCCACAACGCGGGTCATACGCTGGTCGTCGGCGGCAAGACGTACAAGCTCGCGCTGCTGCCGAGCGGCGTCGTGCGCGGCAAGCGCGGCGTGATCGGCAACGGCGTGGCGCTCGATCCGGAAGCGCTGCTCGCGGAAATCGGGCGGATGGCCGAGCTCGGGCTGTCGGTGACGCCGGACAACCTGTCGATCGCCGAGAACGCGACGCTGGTACTGCCGATCCACCGCGCGATCGACCAGGCGCAGGAGCGTCTGCGCCGCGAGCCCATCGGCACCACGCTGCGCGGGATCGGGCCGGCCTACGAGGACAAGGTCGGGCGTCGCGGGCTGCGCGTCGGCGATCTCGCGGAACCGGGCCAGCTTGCCGCCAAACTGGATGTGCTCGTCGACCACCACAACGCGTGGTTCCGCGGCCTGGGGCTCGACGAGTATTCCCGCGACACGATGCTGGCGACACTGGTCGACCTCGCGCCGCAGATCCTGCCGTTCGTGCGCCCTGTCTGGGCCGATCTCAACGACGCGACTGACCGTGGCGAACGCATCCTGTTCGAAGGGTCTCAAGCCGTGATGCTCGACATCGACTGGGGCACGTACCCGTTCGTCACGTCGTCCGGCACCGTTGCATCGGCGGCGGCGGCCGGTACGGGGCTCGGCGCGTCGAAGCTCGGCCACGTGCTGGGCGTCACCAAGGCGTATGCGACGCGGGTCGGCGGCGGCCCGTTCCTGACCGAGCTGTCCGACGCGACCGGCGAAACGCTGCGCGCACGCGGGCAGGAGTTCGGCGTGAATACCAGCCGGCCGCGCCGCTGTGGATGGCTCGATGCCGCGCAGTTGCGTCAGGCGGTCAGGATCTCGGGCATCGATTCGCTGGCGCTCACCAAGCTCGACGTGCTCGACGGTTTCGAGTCGATCGAGCTGTGCGTCGGCTACGAACTCGACGGCGCGCGGGTCGATCATCTGCCGGCAAGCCTCGATGCGCAGGCGCGCGCGAAACCCGTGTACGAGCGGTTCGACGGCTGGCGCGGCACCGTGAAGGGGATACGCGAACGTGCGGCGCTGCCGCGCGCCGCGCAGGATTTCATTTCGCGCATCGAAGCGGTCGCGGGCACACCGGTATCGATGATCACGACCGGTGCGGAGCGCGACGACACGATCGTGTCGAGCAATCCGTTCGATGTGGCCGCCGCGGCCTGATACGTCATATATGACGTGAATCGTCGGGCGGCATCGTGGTCGCCGGGTAGTTTTTGCCGATCCGGTGTCGTTCGCGCGCTGGCGCGTCCGGTCGCGTATGCGCCCGGTCCGTACGCCGCGCGTACGGCGGCTCGGCGACACGATTCGGCGTCCGGATCACGCCGCGTACGGCGAACTGGACACGTCTGCACTGCTGCTGTACTGTTCCGCACAATTCGCGCCAGACCGGCCTGCGCCGGGGTCGCCGGCACCATGGCCGCACGATGGCGCGACGTGATCTCAATCCCGGGGACAGGTCGATGGACACGTTACAGATGATGCGCATTTTCGTCCGGGTCGCGGAGGAGGGCAGCTTCACGAGCGCGGCCCAGCGCCTGGACATCACGACGGCCTACGCATCGCGGTCGGTCGCGCAGCTCGAAACGCATCTGCGCACGCGCCTGCTCAACCGCAGCACGCGCCGCATTGCGCTGACCGACGCCGGGCAGCGCTATCTCGACCGCTGCCAGCGCGTCCTCGGCTATATCGAAGAAGCGGAAGCCGAGGCGGCCGACGCACAGGCGAAGCCGTCCGGACGGTTGCATGTCCATGCGACGACGAGCTTCGGCCAGGCCTACGTGGTGCCCGCGGTCGTGCGCTACCGGCAGCGCTATCCATCGGTCGCGGTCGAGCTGACGCTGTCGCAGCACGTGCCCGACATCATCGACGAAGGCTACGACGTGTCGCTGCAGTTGAGCGCGACGGAGCTGCCCGATTCGGGGCTCGTGTCGCAGCGGCTCGGCGAGGTGCACAGCGTGCTGTGCGCGTCGCCCGCTTACCTGAAGGAGCGCGGTACGCCGCGCACCGCACGCGAACTCGAAGGCCATGCGTGCCTGCAGATGCTCACGCCCGTGTTCCCGCGCGATCGCTGGCATCTCGACGGCCCCGACGGCCCCGAGACATTCGACCTGCCGTTGCCCGATTTCCAGGTGAACATCGCCGATGCGCTCGGCGTTGCACTGCGCGCCGGTCTCGGGATCGGCTCGCTGCCGATGTCGTCCGCACTCCCTGCGCTCGCGAGCGGCGCGCTGGTGCGCGTGCTGCCCGACTACCGGCTGCAGAAGCTGACGGTCTACACGCTGTATCCGTCGCGCCAGTATCTCGATGCGAAGATCCGCACGTTCGTCGATTTCCTGCGCGAGTGCGTGCCCGAAATGCTGGCCGCCGACGAGGCTGCGCTGCACGCTTCCTGCAAGTCCTGAGGTCGCACCGTTGACGCGTGAATACGAGGCCGCGCGTCAATCGTACAAATAATATGCAGTCCTGTATTTGATGCGGATCCCGGATCCATCTGCAAGCCGGTCCCGGGCAATGATGTCCGCGTAACCGGCGTGCCCTTATGAAAGCGCTTGCTTTCGATATCGAACATCGTTGGTTCGGTGCGTGGCGCCAACCCCATAGAATCGGTTCGACCGGCTTCATCGCATGCATGCGCAAAGCCGCATCTTCTTCATCGAACCCGATACGACATGGCAGACCAACACTCCACAACCCGCCGCCGGCTCCTGCATGCCGGCCTGGCGATCGCGGCGGGCGCCGCGCATCCGGGCTTCGCGCTGGCGAGCACGTCCGGCGCGCGTACGTTGCGCATCGGCTATCAGAAAGGGCCGCTCAGCCTGCTCAAGGCGCGCGGCACGCTGCAGAGCAAGCTCGCGACACTCGGCGTGACGGTCACGTGGACCGAGTTTCCGTCAGGACCGCCGCAGCTCGAGGCGCTGAACGCGGGATCGATCGACTTCGGCGATGTCGGCGAGGCGCCGCCGATCTTCGCGCTTGCGGCGGGCGCGCCACTCGTCTATTACGCGCAGACACCGGCCGGCCCCGCGGCCGAGGCATTGGTAGTCGCGAAGGATTCGCCGGTCAAGACCTTTGCGGACCTGCGCGGCAAGCGCATCGCGCTGGTGAAGGGATCGAACACGCACTTCCTGCTGGTCCGGCTGCTGCAGTCCGCCAAGCTCAACTACGCCGACATCTCGCCGGTCTGGCTGTCGCCATCCGATGCGCGGGCCGCGTTCGAGAACCGCTCGGTCGATGCGTGGATCATCTGGGATCCGTTCCTCGCGGTAGTCCAGCAGGCGTTCGGCGCGCGCATCGTCGCGGACGGCACCGGTCTCGTCGAGAATCGCGGCTACTACTTTGCGTCGCGCACGTATGCGCAGCACAATGCCGACGTGCTGGATGCCACCGTGTCGGAACTGACGGCGGTCCAGCGATGGCTCGATGCGAACCGTGCGCAGGGCGCGGCCGAGTTCTCGAAGCTGTGGGGGATTCCGGAGCCGGCGGTGGCGCTCGCGTTTCGCCGCGCGCGCTTCGGTGTCGAGCCCGTCACGCGCGACACGCTCGCGTATCAGCAGCGCATCGCCGACGTGTTCTACCAGGCCGGCGTCCTGCCGAAACGCGTCGACGTCAGCCAGGCCGCACCGCCCGCGCTCGCGTGACGG
Source organism: Burkholderia sp. Ac-20345 (assembly GCF_017104825.1). NCBI lineage: Bacteria > Pseudomonadati > Pseudomonadota > Betaproteobacteria > Burkholderiales > Burkholderiaceae > Burkholderia > Burkholderia sp. Ac-20345. The sequence continues at coordinate 22,692 of NZ_JAAGPO010000096.1, forward strand.
TGCAGTCGGCCAGGCAACCCGCTCAACGGCGGAACGGCAGCGCCACATCGTCCGGAATCGGGCACACGTACGGCTGGCCGCCGGGCCGAGCAGGTCGACGCGCGGGCGTGGTCGTCGTGTTCATTGCAAGCAGCATCCCCGTGTGCGTGACTCACTGCCACGCGTGCGCCGCGCGCGTGAGGTCCCGGCCTACGGCGCGACGCGGGATAACGGTACCGCTTCGTCGCGCAGCTTCAGCACATCGCGGCCGGGCGCATCGCCGAAAAGGCGTGCGTATTCGCGGCTGAACTGCGACGCGCTCACATAGCCGACACTGCGGCACGCCTGCCGCGCGTCCATCGCCGACAGGTACATCAGGCGGCGCGCCTCCTGCAGCCGCAATACCTTCTGGCATTGCAACGGGCTCATCGACGTGACCGCACGGAAGTGGTGATGGAAGGTCGACGGGCTCATGTCCACCTGCCGCGCGAGCGATTCGACCGTCATCGGATCGAGGTAGTGGTCGCGAATCCAGGCGACCGCGCGCGAGATGCGCTGCGTCGTCGAATCGGCGAGGCCGACCTGCGCGACACGCGCACCCGACGGGCCGCGCAGCAGCCGGATGAGGATTTCGTCGACGATCAGCGGCGCGAGCAGGTCGATGTCGTCGGGTTGCGCGACCAGTTGCATCAGCCGCACGACGGCGTCGACGATTTCAGGCGGTGCTTCGTGCGTATCGAGTGCGCTGCAGTCGACGGCCTTCGGCAGTCCCAGCGGAAACACGCGCGGTGTGAGTGCGGCGATGCGGGCCGGGTCGAGTTCCAGTTGTGCATAAAGGAACGGTTCGGCCGGGCTCGCGCGCGTCACGCGGCCGGTGACGGGCACGTCGGCCGTCGCAACCAGCATCCGCGATTCGTCGATCACGTAGGTGTCGTCGCCGACCTGTGTCGATTTCGCACCCTGCCCGACGATGCTCAGGCACGCGTGGTGCACGCCATGGTTCCAGTGCGGCGGCGACGCGGAGGCGCGCGCGATGCGCAGGCCACACAAAGGGAGCTCGAACGTTCCGTCGTGCGGCGCGTAGGCAGCGATCAGCGCAGCGAGCCGGGCCGTGGGCGACCGGGCCGGCGACCGAGGATCGTGGTCGGGCGTGATGCGCTGTTGCGGCGGCGTTCGGGCGTCGATTTCCATAGTGCGTGAGCGGATGGCGGAGTGGTCGGTGCAAGGTGCGCGGTTGCGATTCCCTGTTGGTGTCCCGGCAGGTGGGCCGGCACGGCGGTCACATCGTACGGCGAGTCGCGCGCACGTGATTGCCTAAACCTGTGGGAAATTAGCCCGATCATCCGGATCTGCACGGCCGGCGACCGAGTCGCCCGTCGTTGCGCGGTGTGCAGCGCACAAATTCGGAAATTAAGGCAAAACAATCGCAGGATCGGGCAAGCCATTTCCCGGCGGTTTTCATACCATTGCACCTGCTGAAAGAAACGTGATCCAGAGCGTTCGGGTGATGCGGCCATGACCGCCGCATGGCCGGCGGAAGTTGCCGGCGTTGCCGCTGAGAACCACTGGAAAAGACTCAGGACTGCTATTCGAATGTTCATGCATCGGGCCAGCCGAGGCCGGCTTGCGTCCGTTGCATGCCGGTGCGCATCTGGCGCGAGCGTGCCGACCGACCCGGCGTAGCCGGCGTCGGTGCCGCCGCATTGGTCGGGCCGTTGCATGTCGGTCGCGACGCGGCGACGGAGCGGCGCGTCAAGGCAGTCGACCGCGCAGGGGATTCCGGACAAATGGACCAACTTCAATCGATTCGGGCATTCGTGACGGTGGCAAGGGAAGGCGGGTTTCGCCGGGCGGCGACGCGGCTTCGTGTGTCGACGGCGATGGCGAGCCGGCTGGTCGATGCGCTCGAGACGCGCCTTGGCGCACGCCTGCTTCAACGCAGCACCTGCCACCAGTCGCTGACGGAAATCGGCGAACTGTATCTCGCGCGCGTCGAGCGGATTCTCGGTGCGATCGACGAGATCGACGGCCGTTTCGTCGCGATGGGCAGCAAGCCGGAAGGCGCGTTGCGCCTTGCCGCGCCGGTCGCGTTCGGGCTCAGCCAGTTGAGCGTGTTGCTCGATCGTTTTGTGAACCGGTTCCCGGACGTGCGGCCGACCGTGACGCTGACCGATGCCCATGTCGACCTGACATCCGAAGACATCGATGTCGCGTTCCTGACCGACGGCATGCCGGTGACGGGTGCGCACGCGTTGCACACGCTGGCCGCCTACGAATCCGTGCGCGTCGCGGCGCCGGCTTATGTCGACGCGCACGGCGGCGCGGCCGCGTCGGGCGACTGGCCCGACATCACGGCCGTGCGGCTCGATCTGCCGGCGTCCGGCGATGACGATGCGGCTGCGTTTCGGCCCGACGCGGCGCCCGGCGCTAGTCCAGGCGTCGGCCATCTCGAGATGGCGCGGCGGCTGGCGGTGGCCGGCATGGGTGCCGCGGTGCTGCCCGCGTATCTCGCCGACGCCGATCTGGCGGCCGGCACGCTGGTGCGCATTGCACCGGTCCGCCCGCTCGCGCCCGTCACGCTGAAGCTCGCGCATGCGCAAACCGCGCATCTGCCGGCCGCTGCACGGGCATTCATCGAATTCGCGGGCGCCGCGTTCCGGCCCGCAAGCTAGCGGCCCGGTCGGTCGCCTCGGCAATGCCCGCCCGCCAGGGCCGCGGGCTCATGGTTCTTTTCCACGGAAGCAGTTCGACGAACGAACGCTCCGCAGGGCGCAACGCACGCCCGACATACGCGACCGCATCCGCGGCACACGGGAAGCGACAGCATTCCGGCCGCGCGTGCAGGTCACGAGGAGATCTGGTGATTCCCATTGAAGGTCGTCTATTTGTGAGAGGTCGCTCCATGCGCGTCGAACGGGTTCCATACCGCTTAATCACTGCTGCAACGGCTGCCGTTTTCCTGGCCGCGTGCGGGAAAAAAGAATCGGCACCGCCGCCGCAAACGCCGGAAGTCGGCGTCGTCACCGTCCAGCCGCAGGCCGTGCCGGCGGTCACCGAACTGCCGGGCCGTACCAGCGCGTTCCTCGTTGCGCAGGTGCGTGCACGGGTCGACGGCATCGTGTTGCGCCGTGAATTCACCGAGGGCACCGACGTGAAGGCCGGCCAGCGCCTCTACAAGATCGACACGGCGCCGTACGTCGCCGCGTTGAACAGTGCGAAGGCGACGCTCGCGAGGGCGCAGGCGAACCTCGTCACGCAGAACGCGCTGGTCGCGCGCTACAAGGTGCTGGTGGCTGCAAACGCGGTCAGCAAGCAGGACTACGACAACGCGGTAGCCACGCAAGGCCAGGCCGCGGCGGACGTCGCGGCCGGCAAGGCGGCGGTCGACACCGCGCAGATCAACCTCGGCTACACCGATGTCGTCTCGCCGGTTTCGGGCCGCGTCGGCATCTCGCAAGTGACGCCGGGCGCCTACGTGCAGGCGAGCCAGGCGACGTTGATGTCGACGGTGCAGCAACTCGACCCGGTGTATGTCGACCTCACGCAGTCGAGCCTCGACGGGCTGAAGCTGCGCCAGGACGTGCAGAGCGGCAAGCTGAAAACGAGCGGCCCGGGCGCGGCGAAAGTGTCGCTGATCCTGGAAGACGGCAAGACCTATTCGGAGCCGGGCAAGCTGCAGTTCTCGGACGTGACGGTCGACCAGACCACCGGCTCGGTCACGATCCGCGCGATCTTCCCGAACCCGGGCCGCGTGCTGCTGCCGGGCATGTTCGTGCGCGCACGGATCGAGGAAGGCGTGAACGAGAACGCGTTCCTGGTCCCGCAGATCGGCGTTTCGCACGACCAGAAGGGGCAGGCGATCGCACTGGTCGTGAACGCGGCCAACAAGGTCGAGACCCGTCCGTTGACGACGGCCGGCACGTACGGCCAGGACTGGATCGTCGAAGGCGGTCTGGAAGCGGGCGATCACGTGATCGTGCAGGGCGTCGACAAGGTGCGCCCGGGTGCGACCGTGAAGACTGTCGCGGCGCAGCTCGCAGCGGCGCCGGACGCTGCGTCCGGCACACCGGCAAGCGTCGCGAATGTGTCCGGCGCCGCGCCGGCGAGCACCGCCGCCAATGCTGCCGCGCGTTCGACCGCTGCGTCGGCCGCGCAATAACAAGGAGTCCGTTTCATGGCCAAGTTCTTTATCGATCGCCCGATCTTTGCGTGGGTGATCGCGATCGTGCTGATGCTGGCCGGCGTAGCATCGATCTTCAAGATGCCGATCGCGCAGTATCCGACGATCGCACCGCCGACGATCCAGATCCAGGCGAACTATCCGGGCGCTTCCGCGAAGACGGTGGAAGACACGGTGACGCAGGTGATCGAGCAGCAGATGAGCGGTCTCGACAACTTCCTGTACATGTCGTCGACCAGCGATGACTCGGGCAACGCGACGATCACGCTGACCTTCTCGCCGGGCACCAATCCGGACGTCGCGCAGGTGCAGGTGCAGAACAAGCTGTCGCTCGCGACGCCGAACCTGCCGCAGGTCGTGCAGCAGCTCGGCATGCAGGTCACGAAGTCGAGCAGCAACTGGCTGATGTGGTTCGCGTTCAACTCCGAGGACGGCAGCATGTCGAAGGAGGACCTGACGAACTACGTGGCGTCGCACGTGCTCGATCCGCTCAGCCGCGTGAACGGCGTCGGCCAGACGCTGCTGCTCGGTTCGCAGTTCTCGATGCGCATCTGGCTCGACCCGATCAAGCTGACCAACTACAGCCTCACGCCGACCGACGTGTCGGCGGCGATCACGCAGCAGAACGTGCAGATCGCGGGCGGCCAGATCGGCGGCACGCCGGCGAAGCCGGGCACCATGCTGCAGGCGACGATCACCGAATCGACGCTGCTGCGCACGCCCGAGCAGTTCGGCAACATCCTGCTGAAGGTCAACCAGGACGGTTCGCAGGTTCGCCTGAAGGACGTCGGCCGCGCGGCGCTGGGTTCGGAAAACTACACGTTCGACACGAAGTACATGGGGCAGCCGACGGCCGGCCTCGGCATCCAGCTCGCGACCGGCGCGAACGCGCTCGCAACCGCGACCGCGCTGCGGGCCAAGATCGACGAACTGTCGAAGTACTTCCCGCACGGTCTCGTCGTCCACTATCCGTACGACACGACGCCGTTCGTGCGCCTGTCGATCGAGGAAGTGGTCAAGACGCTGCTCGAAGGTATCGTGCTCGTGTTCCTCGTGATGTACCTGTTCCTGCAGAACCTGCGGGCGACGATCATCCCGACGATCGCGGTGCCGGTCGTGCTGCTCGGCACGTTTGCGATCATGGGCCTCGCCGGCTTCTCGATCAACACGCTGTCGATGTTCGGCCTCGTGCTCGCAATCGGCCTGCTGGTGGACGATGCGATCGTGGTGGTGGAGAACGTCGAGCGCGTGATGGCGGAAGAGGGGCTGTCACCGAAGGAGGCGACCCGCAAGGCGATGGGCCAGATCACCGGCGCACTCGTGGGCGTGGCGCTCGTGCTGTCGGCGGTGTTCGTGCCGGTGGCGTTCTCGGGTGGCTCGGTCGGCGCGATCTATCGTCAGTTCTCGCTGACGATCGTGTCGGCGATGGTGCTGTCGGTGCTCGTCGCGTTGATTCTGACGCCGGCCCTGTGCGCGACGATCCTCAAGCCGATCCCGCAAGGGCATCACGAGGAGAAGAAGGGCTTCTTCGGCTGGTTCAACCGGACCTTCGATCGCAGCCGCGATCGCTATACGGGCGGCGTGAACCATGTGATCCGACGCTCGGGCCGCTGGCTCGTGATCTACCTGGCCGTGTTCATCGCGGTCGGTGTGATGTTCGTGCGCCTGCCGAAGTCGTTCCTGCCGGATGAAGACCAGGGCTACATGTTCATGATCGTGCAGACGCCGTCCGGCTCCACGCAGGAAACGACCGGCAAGACGCTCGACAACATCAACACGTACCTGACCACCACGGAGAAGGATGTGGTCGACTCGGTGTTCACGGTCAACGGCTTCAGCTTCGCCGGCCGCGGCCAGAACGCCGGTCTCGTGTTCGTGAAGCTGAAACCGTACGAGCATCGCCAGCGTTCGGACCAGAAGGTGCAGGCGCTGATCGGCCGGACCTTCGCGCACTACTCGCAGTACAAGGAAGCGATGGTGATCCCGTTCAACCCGCCGTCGATTCCCGAGCTCGGGACGGCCGCCGGCTTCGACTTCGAGCTGACGGACAACGCGGGTCTCGGCCACGAAGCGCTGATGGCCGCGCGCGGGCAGTTGCTCGGGATGGCCGCGAAGGATTCGTCGCTGGCGCTCGTGCGCCCGAACGGCCTGAACGATACGCCGCAGTACAAGGTCGACATCGACCGCGAGAAGGCGAATGCGCTCGGCGTGACGGCTGCCGCGATCGACCAGACGTTCTCGATCGCATGGGCGTCGCAGTACGTGAACAACTTCCTGGATACGGACGGCCGGATCAAGAAGGTGTACGTGCAGTCGGACGCACCGTTCCGGATGACACCGGAAGACATGAACATCTGGTACGTGCGCAACAGTGCGGGCGGCATGGTGCCGTTCAGCGCGTTCTCGACCGGCCACTGGAGCTACGGTTCGCCGAAGCTCGAGCGCTACAACGGCGTGTCGTCGATCGAGATCCAGGGGCAGGCCGCGGAGGGCAAGTCGACCGGCCAGGCGATGGCCGCAATGGAAGCGCTCGCAAGCAAGCTGCCGGAAGGTATCGGCTACTCGTGGACGGGCTTGTCGTTCCAGGAAATCCAGTCGGGCTCGCAGGCACCGATCCTGTATGCGATCTCGATCCTCGTCGTGTTCCTGTGTCTCGCGGCGCTGTATGAAAGCTGGTCGATCCCGTTCTCGGTGATCATGGTCGTGCCGCTCGGCGTGGTCGGCGCGCTGCTCGCGACGATGCTGCGCGGCCTCGAGAACGACGTGTTCTTCCAGGTCGGCCTGCTGACCACCGTGGGCCTGTCCGCGAAGAACGCGATCCTGATCGTCGAGTTCGCCCGCGAGTTGCAGACGAAAGAGAACATGGGGCCGGTGCGCGCGGCGATCGAGGCGGCGCGCCTGCGGCTGCGTCCGATCCTGATGACGTCGCTCGCATTCATGCTCGGCGTGCTGCCGCTTGCGATCAGCAACGGCGCGGGTTCGGCCAGCCAGCACGCAATCGGCACGGGCGTGATCGGCGGGATGATCACGGCGACGTTCCTCGCGATTTTCATGATCCCGATGTTCTTCGTGCGGATTCGCGCGATCTTCAGCGGCGAGACGGAAAACGTCGATGACGCATGGCGTCTCGTGCAGGGCGACCTGCAGCGCGGTCACGACGACGCACACGATTCGAAGGGGCAGTAACGATGCAAAAACACGTTTTGACTGCAACCGCGGCCGCCCTGGCTGCCGCGTTGTTCGCCGCGGGCTGCACGATGGCGCCGCATTACAAGCGGCCCGATGCGCCCGTCGCGCAGGCGTACCCGGCCGGCGGCGTCTATGCGACGCAGCCGGGTGCGGCCGGCGCGCGCAGCGCGAACGGCCAGGCGGCGACCGCCATCGGCTGGCGCGAGTTCTTCGTCGATCCGCGCCTGCAGCGGCTGATCGAGATCGCGCTGAAAAACAACCGCGACCTGCGCGTGTCGGTGCTGAACATCGAGGCGGCGCGCGCGCAGTACCAGATCACGCGCGCGGGGTTGTTCCCGACGCTCGACGGCACCGGTACCGGCAGCATCCAGCGTTTCCCGGCCGGTGTGTCGACGACGCAGCAGCCGCTGATCACGCGAAGCTACAACGTCGGGCTGTCCGCGTCGTGGGAGCTCGACCTGTTCGGCCGCGTGCAGAGCCTGAAGGACCAGGCGCTCGCGCAGTACCTGTCGACCGCGTATGCGCGGCAGGCGTCGGAGATCTCGCTGGTGTCGCAGGTGGCTGATCAGTACCTGACGCTGCTGTCGACCGACGATCTGCTGAAGGTCACGGAGAACACGCTGAAGTCCGCGCAGGACTCGTACAACCTGACGAAGCTGCAGTTCGACAACGGCACGGGCTCCGAGCTCGAGCTGCGTCAGGCGCAGACGGTGGTCGAGACGGCGCTTGCGAACCAGCAGGCGCAGGCACGGGCACGCGCACAGGCGCTCAACATGCTGGTGCAACTGATCGGCGAGCCGCTGCCGGATGACCTGCCGGCAGGTATGCCGCTCGACGCGCAGAACCTGCTGACGGACGTGCCGGCTGGCCTTCCGTCCGACCTGCTGACGCGTCGCCCCGACGTGATGCAGGCCGAGCAATCGCTGCTGGCCGCGAATGCGAACATCGGTGCGGCGCGCGCGGCGTTCTTCCCGAAGATCTCGCTGACAGCCGCGTTCGGCACGGCGAGCCCGACGCTCGGCGGCCTGTTCAAGGCCGGCACGGCGGCGTGGTCGTTCGCGCCGAACATCGCGCTGCCGATCTTCGAGGGCGGCTCGAACATCGCGAACCTCGATCTTGCGCATGTGCAGAAGCGCATCGAGATCGCGAACTACGAGAAGGCGATCCAGTCGGCATTCCGTGAAGTGTCGGATGGCCTTGCCGCACGCGGCACGTACGACCAGCAGATCGCGGCGCTGGAGCGCAACGAGCACGCGGAGCAGCGACGTTTCGACCTGTCGGACCTGCGTTACAGGAACGGCGTCGACAGCTACCTGTCGGTGCTGACCGCGCAGACCGACCTGTACTCGGCACAGCAGTCGCTGATCAGCGCACGTCTGGCACGCTGGACCAACCTGGTCAACCTGTACCGTTCGCTGGGCGGCGGGTGGGTCGAGCGGGCCGGCGAGACGCCGCGCGCACCGGATGCACCGGTCGATTACGACAAGGCGGCTGCTCCGGCGCCTGCGTCGGCAGCGGTGACGAACGGGTAAGCAAGACCACGGGCAGGGGCAAGAAGCCATTACCCCTGGTCGCGGAGGCTGCCCTACGCGAAAACGAAAACGCCACGGATGAAAATCCGTGGCGTTTCTTTTTACGTAGCCTTCGTAGCCGCTCGCGTTGGAAGCGGCGTTACGTTACCCCTGCTTTTCCCAAAGCGTGCGGCCGAAGAACGTCAGCGTGCGATCCCACGCCATTTGCGACCACACCGGATCGAACTGCGTACCGGCGATGCGGCCGGGGCCGACGGCCGTTTCGTTCGCGAACGCGTGATGCGCGAGATAGCGATGGAATTCGACATTGACCTTCGCATCGGTCAGCTTCTGCTCGAGCGCATCGACCTGGTCGATCGCGAAGAACGCGTCCTGCGTGCCCCAGTGGCCCATCAGCGGCACCTTGAGCTTCGCCGGATCGAGGTAGTCGAGCGGCGGGAAGCCGTACCACGTGACGCCCGCGTCCGCATCGGCGAACTGCAGCGACAGCAGCGTGAGTGCGCCGCCCATGCAGTAGCCCGTCACCGCGACACGCGAGGCAAGCGTCTTCAGATGCGTCACGGCGCCCGGAATGTCCTGCGACGCCGCGTCGCCGAAATCGAGGCCAGTCATCAGGTGATGCGCTTCTTCTTCCTCGACCGTCGACTTGCCGCGATACAGGTCGGGCACGAGCGCGAAGTAGCCGCAGCGCGCGAGGCGATCCGCGACGCCGCGGATCTGGTCGTTCAGCCCCCACCATTCCTGGATGACGACGACCGCGGGCGCGCCTTCGGTCTTTGCCGGCGTAGCGAGATAGCCTTGCAGTTCCTGGCCGTCCGGGCGTCGAAACGTGATCATGGAACCGGATGTTTGAGACATGAAACCGCTCCTTTTCGAAAAATGCGATGAGTGCGGCATCGGGGCCGGCCTGCGGGCGCGGCGACGATCGGGCAAGCCGGGCGTCGTGGTTCCGCTCGCGTTCGTTTCGGCCGGCGCCGACCACGCGGCCATTCTATGCGCAAACACCGGCTGCCGGCGTGAACGGCGCCGCGTGGCGCGCGATCAGCAAGATCGCATCGATCGCATCGATCGAGGAGCGCGATCCGTTCCCGGAGCGGACGACCGGAAACGAAACACCCCGCCCCGATGAACGGGAGCGGGGTGTTTCGTTTGCCGCGCGCGTATCGGAATACGCGGGCGTGTGTATGGCTTACTGGCCGAAATACACGGAGTCGCGGCCTTCCTGCTTGACCGCGATCGCGCGGCCGGCGCGTACGCCAGCGGCGGCTTGCGCGCCGTAGCCGGTTTCATCGGCATTCGTCACGCGGGCCTGTGCGGTCTGCAGCGCACGCGGGTAGTACTGGTCGGAGACTTCGGGCTTGTAGCCGGCCTGTTCGAGCTGGACGAGTTCCGCGCGCACCTGGGCACGCGTCAGCTGACCCGACTGGTTCGATTGTGCGAATGCGCCGTACGAGGCGGACAGGGCGGTTGCGGCGACGACAGCGTAGATGAACGACTTCATGATGACCTCCGGATTCATTGATTTCGCGCTTCGCTTGTTGCGTTCAGCGGTTGATTGCATCGTAGCGATCACGTTACCGGTCGGAAATACGCGTTCCAGTGAATCATTATTGCAACTGGGTAAACGATCTGGGCTGGCGGGCATTTCATCTGATGATTGCGGGGCTGTCCGGCGCTCGGCAGGGGCTGCGGATGGCGCTTCGAGTGGGGCGATGTCATCGATCGGCCGAGGCCATACAACGATCAGTTAAATCGCATTCCGAAGTATTTGGGCGAGGCCGTTTATATCGTTCGTGCAGTATCGCGCACACAGCGGCGTCACTCGGCCAGGACCGCCTGCCGCTTCCTGTATTCGGCGGGCGTGATTCCGACGTGCCGGGTGAACGACCGCCTGAGCGTATCGACATTCGCGAAGCCGCATTTCGCGGCGACCTGTTTCGGTGTGTCGTGGCCGTTCTCGAGCAGCTGGCGGGCGGCAGAAATGCGGGTTGCCTCGACCCATGCGGCCGGCGTCATGCCGACTTCCGTGCGGAACAGCCGCGCGAAGTGGCGCGGGCTCATGCCTGCGTGCTTCGCCATCTCCGCCACCGAATGCTCGAGTTCCGGATTCGCCGCGATCCAGCGCTGGACCTCCTGCAGCACCGAACGTCCGGCGGGGCGCGCCTCACCCTTGCGGCTGAACTGGAGTTGCCCGCCAGGGCGCTTGAAGAACATGACCAGTTGCGCGGCGACGCGCCGCGCGATCTCGCGGCCGAGATCTTCCTCGACCAGCGCGAGCGCGAGATCGAGCCCGGCCGTGACACCGGCGCCGGTGCGCAGCTTGCCGTCGCGCACGTACAGTGCGTCTGCGTCGACGGCGAGCGACGGATAGGCTTCGGCAAGCGCGTCGGCGGCAGCCCAGTGCGTGGTCAGGTGACGCCCTTTCAGCAGGCCGGTGGCCGCGAGGATGAACGCGCCGGTGCAGATCGAGCCGTAGCGCTTGCTTTGCACGGCCGCCGACCGCAGCCACGCGAGGACGTCGGTGCGCAGTGCGATCCGGCCGGCGCTCGGCGCGCCGGCGACCAGCAGCGTGTCGATGCGCTCCGGAATGTCGGGAACGATCCAGTCGGGCAGCAACTGCGCACCGGACGAACTGCGGATCGGACCGGACTCGCTCGCAATGATCCGCAACGTATAGAACGGCTTCCCGCATTCGGCGTTCGCTTGCGCGAAGACGTCGAGCGGTGCGGAGACATCGAGCAGTTGAACGCCCGGAACGGCGAAAATTCCCACGACCTTCGGCATGATCGATAGCGTGTTGTGTCGAACGTGACGGGTAGCAGTATAGAGGCGCCATGCGGTGCATGGGGCCGGCGGCCGAGCCTGTTTCCGGCGTTCTTCCTGCCGTGCGGGCACCGTGTCCGTCCGTCGCGCAAAATGGCAGGATTTGACGTAACACGTCTATTGAAGACAGCTATCGGACTCCGGAGAATCAAGGGTGTTTCCAATGGAGGTCGATCATGACTGAGAACGTTGCAGGCATCACCATTCCCGATAGCCAACTGACGCGCGAGATCACCGAGCTCGTTCGCGATACCGCGTCTCCGTTGCTGTTCCATCATTCCAGCCGCGTCTTCTATTTCGCGGCGCTCGCGGGCCAGCGGCGCGGGCTCAAATACGATCCCGAACTGCTCTACTGCGGCTGCATGTTCCATGACATGGGGCTCACGCACAAGCACAGCAGCGCATGCGAGCGTTTCGAAGTGGACGGCGCCAACGCCGCCCGCGATTTCCTGAAGGGGAAGGGCATCTCGCAACAGGATATCGACGTCGTGTGGACGTCGATCGCGTTGCATACCACGCCGGGCATCCCGCAGCACATGCATCCGGTGATCGCGCTCGTTACCGCGGGCGTCGAGATGGACGTGCTGGGCCTGACGTACCCGGAATACAGCGACGTCGAACGCGAGGCTGTCGTCCGTGCGCATCCGCGTACGCCGCACTTCAAGGAAGACATCATTCAGGCGTTCTACGACGGGATCAAGCACAAGCCCGACACGACGTTCGGCAACGTCAAGGCCGACGTGCTCGCAGACAAGGATCCGCATTTCCATGCGGGCAATTTCTGCAGCGTGATCCGGTCTTCCGCGTGGGCAGGGTGATTGCTCGTGGTATGGCGCACGATCGCGGGTACTGAACGGGGATCGTGCGCAGAACGTGAATCGTGGCTCATCAATTATTGAGGACTACGATCATGTATGAGAAATCACATGATCGAACGCGGACCGCCGTGAACAACGCAACGGTCGGCGCAACACCAACATCCAGAGGGCCGACCCCGCGCTGTTGCAGGACGTCTGGCTGATCGCACAGTGATCCCGGAGCGGCGCATGCATGTGAAGGGTGCCGGCGCGTACGGCGCGTTTGCCGTGACGCAAGACAGCAGCCGATACACGAGGGCGGAAACCTTCTCGACAATCGGCATGCAGACGCTAATGCATGCACGCTTTCGACGGTCGCCGACGCACGTGGTACGGCAGAAGCCGTTGGACAACGCCGCGCGTCAGATCGCCGGGGTGTCGAAGAGCATCCTTCAGCGGCAAATCGACAACTGCGCGAAGGCCGATCCGGCTGATGGCGCGGGCATCGCGGCGGCACAGGTGCGGTTGGCGTCGGCGTCGAAGCAAGCGGGGCGGGCGCGTGGTGCGGCTCAGACCGCATCGTCAGTGGAAAGGTACCCGTTTATGGGGCGAGATTCATTGCGCTGCCGGATTTTCAACCAAGACGAGTGTTCCAATGACTTCCACGCTTCACGACGTACCCGACAGCCCCTGTGTCGGTGTGTGCTCGACGCTGTTCGACGAAGTCTGCAAGGGGTGCGGCCGAACGGCCGGCGAGGTCTCGCACTGGGTGTTCATGAACGACGACGAGAAACGCGCGGTATGGGAACGCATCCGGTGCGAGGGCACGGCGATGCGTTTCCGTCGTGACGGACGGTGATTCGCCGGGAGTAGCGTTCCGGGTGACGGGGGCCACGCTTGATGAACGCCTGCCCGTCCTGATCGAACTGCTCGACCTTGTCTGGAAGGACGAGCCAGCGGAATGGGAGTGGATGAGGCCAGTAAAAAAGTTGTTACGTGACAACCGCCCGACGCTTTTCATGACTTTATATACTGAATGGTTGCACTTCCTCACCGGGGCGAATCTTCGATTCGCGACCACGGAAACTTGCCTCCAGACAGGCGGGTCCCGCCTGCTCCCGCCTTCGCGGAAGCCCTGACGAGCGCCACCGGCGCGCCCGTTATCCACATCCCGCACGTTTTCGGCAAAACGCCTATAATGATTGGGCAAATTGCCGGGAGAGGTCATGAGCACCATTGCTTTCCATCCTTCGGGTGTCGCGCATCCGCGTCAGGCCGAATTCACGATTCTCGAACAGCTGCTGGCGATCCGCGTCCGATCGGGGGCCGATCTTGCCGAGCTGGCGAGCGCGCGCGTCGATGTCTCGGTGATCGACCGGCTGTCCGAGCGCGGGCTGAAATCCGACGAGCTGGCGTTCATCATTCCTCGCCGCACGCTGAGCCATCGCCGCCAGGCGCACGAACGCTTGTCGCACGAGGAATCCGACAAGGCGATCCGTCTCGCGCGCATCGTCGCGCAGGCGACGGCCACGTTCGGTGACCAGGACAAGGCGATGGCGTGGCTGCGCAACGGGCTTCAGCGCTTCGGCGGCCGCACGTCGCTCGACATGGCGAGCACCGAGCATGGCGCGCGGCTCGTCGAGGAAGTGCTCACGCAGATCGACGAGGGGTACTTCGCTTGACAACGCTGTGGCGGATCAGCAATTTCGCCGACCTGAAAGGCATCGGCGGGTTGCGTGCCGGCGGGCGTTGGCATTTTGCCGGGCAGCCCGTCGTGTATCTCGCCGAGCATCCGGCGCTTGCGCTGCTCGAGACACTCGTTCATTTCGAAATCGCCACGGTCGTGCAATTGCCGAGTGGGTACCAGTTGCTTCGCGTCGAGGTGGCCGATTCGGTCGATATCGCCGAAATTTCGGAAGGCGACGCGCCGGACGACTGGCGAACCAACGTCGACTGGACCCGCAGCGCCGGCACCGAGTGGCTGCACACGCAGCCGAGCGCGCTGCTGCGCGTGCCGAGCGTTGTCGTGCCGCACGCGCACAACTTCCTGCTGAATCCGCTGCATCCGGCCGCTTCCGAGGCCCGTATTGTCGAAGTCATGCAATCGCCGTACGACACCCGGATTCTGCGGCTGGTTCAGTCGAAGCCGGGCGAATAGCGCGCCTGACCTCACGCGGCACACGCCGGGCGCGGGATCAGCGCTCGTGTGCGGCGCGATCCGCGGCCGCATCGGGCGGCAGCGTCTGCCGGATGCGCGTGACCGTTCGTGTACTGACGAGACCGAGCATTGCACTGACGTCGGCATGCGCATGGCCGGCAAGCAACTGGCGGCGCGCATACGTATTGCGCAGCACGCGCGGGCTCATGTCCGCCGCGTGGAAGCCGATCGAGGTCAGCGCGTCGCGCACCACGAGCAGCAGGAACATGTCGTTCATCGCGCCACCGCCGCGCGGCGCGGGAAACAGCAACACGGATGCCGGCGCGTCTGCCATCCGCACGCCACGGTGCCGAGCAGGTCGAGAAACGGCACGGATACAGCCAGCGCGCGCTTGGGTGTTTCAGCATAAGTGTCAGCCAGGTAATCAACAGCACGGGACAGCTCGCCGAT